>JAOZSC010000096.1 GCA_029939875.1 Desulfobacterales bacterium | reverse complement strand
TTTGGCTTCCCAATATCAGCCGTTTGAAGGCATCATTCAGGGGGCCAACTGCGTTATGAGCAAATATCCCTGCCCCAAAAGTCCGTCTGATGCCCACATCGCCATGGAGCATGACTTCGTATTGCTGATGCCCGACGGCGAGCACTATTTTCTGCTGAACCTCGACCGGGCCATCAAAGCAAAATATGTGACCCTGCCGGTTCGTGTGCTCGGGAAGAAACAAGGTCAAGGCATATGGGTGCATACTTTTGAGGTAAAAAAGGGCGGCAAATACAAGCAGGTATGGAGTTTCGAAGAACAGGAAAGATTGCGCAAGCAGGAGGAGGAGATATACCGCGGGGGCAACTAGGCTGACAAGCTGGCGATAAAAAATGGGTGGGCGGCAAAACCGCCCGCCCATAATGTCATTGCTTTTAATGAATATGATGCTTAAACAAATATTGCTGCAGTGTTGGTTTCAATTTTTATTTCCCTTCAACTCGTGCTTCTTCGACCAGCAAGTTTAAGTTCCGGCAGCGCATGATTTTCACTTGCTGACCTTTCAAAAAACATTTCCCATCGGCAACCGCATTCCATGCTCAGTGGCATTTCATCCCTTTGCCTCCGGTGGATTTTTCCAGCCGATCTAAATAACGGCCCCAGATGCCCTTGTGCTTTTCGGGTTTGGGTTCCAGGAACTTTTGGGGATTTTTCTCAAAGGCTTTGCGGCAGCCCTCGGCGCAAAAATAGTATGTCTGGCCTTTGATGGTGGTAATGATGGCCGCTTTGCCGGGCGCCACTGCCATCCCACACACCGGATCAATTGCTTTTCCATTTGTCGGGGCTTGATGTTTCATGATAAACTCTCCTTTAAGTGCTTGTTGAACGTTTTCAGCGCCGAATCTAGCTGTGGCCGGGCCCGGCCGGAATCCGCGACAGATCAAACCCGGATGTCGGTTTGATGACGCGCGTGATGACCGGGGTGAGTTTGTCACCGAGGGCCTGCCGCTTGGAAATGAATTTGACGATGATAAAGCTTGCAATGAGACCGGCAAACCCGGATAGCAAGGCCGCCGCTGTTTCCCCAATGCCGAACCGTTCGAAAAATTGCGCCCCGGCAATGGCCCCCGCCAACAATCCTGCCGTCGGCACCAGGTAAAGCAGCAGGGCGCTTTTTAGAACCGTGGCCGAGCTGAGGCTGATACAGACAAAATCGCCCACCGCGGCACCGGCCCGGTTTAAAACCCGGGTCTCCATTTTCGAACAATCCGCCAGGGCATGACAGAACTGGGCTGCCTCGCAGTTATGGCAGGCATCTTCTTTGTGGGTAACCACAACGGCCCAGCCATCGGAATTGACTTGCGTGACCCTGCCTTTCTTGGTTGCCATTTCTTGCTCCTTCGGTTGCATTGGAATTTGCTGCAGCATCTGCCAGAAAATATAGCAACGGTTGTGCCAATCTCCCAATAAGTTAAGTAACCTGTTGATTTTTTATGGATATTTTAAAATAATCCAGGAAACCCGCTAAAATACGACGGTTATCAGGTGGCAGGTGCGCAAAAACTTTACAGTTTAAGGGTAAAATGCGGTATCCAGATGGGAAAAAAATAACCGGTTTCCGAGGATACCGCGATAATTAATTCAAAATTTCAAGCAGATCACCATCGGTTGATGTGTCTGGCCATAGCACATCCGCGCCGCGCCTTCTCCACCCTTACCGAAAAATCAGCAGACTCCCATAGTCCCTGGCATTTACCTTGCATTAATTAGTCTGGACAAAATTGTAAATAAGGAGGCGCCAACATGCAGGATTATGCCGAAAAGAGGACTTACAATCGCTGCCCGCATGAAATTCCCATTATTTGCGGTTATTTTAATTCCGGTTATTATCACCCTGCCAAAGCGGTCAATCACAGTGAAGACGGAATGTACCTGGAGGCCAATTTTTTTATGAAACCAGGCGCCAGCGTTTACATAAGAACTAAGAGCGACACCGCCAGTCCTGCCAAAAAGACCGCCTGCAAATGCTTGGGACAGCGTATGATCGCCGTAGCCCAGGTCAAATGGTGCCGGGAATTATCCGCTTCACAATCTTCCTATTACGGGGTAGGCATTAAATTTTACGAACCTGCTTATTGATGTCGTGCCAACCGGGGCTGGGAATCGGTTTTTATGGCGTTCATGCGCGTGGTTATGCCGATCTAGCGGTTTTAAAGGAGGATGACAATTGTGGAAACGTGGAGGTAATAAAATGATTCTCAACTCGTATTTGAAGCCACAGCCGCTCACAATACCTGCCGGTTTAAAGCCACCAATGATGACGTGTATCTCAAAATCTTTGATAAAGATTCTTCCGGGAACACCATCAACGACGGAAATTATTATCGGAAGCATTTCCTGAACCAAATGCCTCTGTGGGAAGGCGTTTTAAAAAAGGGGCAGACACAGTCAATCAAAAGCTCTAACGGTGAAGTTCGCTATGATTATAAGGCTGCTTCCGAATACCGTGCCTACGGCAACAATTCCGCGTCATGCAGTCACGGAGAAACCATCCGATTGCCCTAACGGCCAAATCGAATTGTGAGTCATTTAAAATGGAGCAATGGAAGAATCTATATCGGAGGATCCAGCCTGTCCAAAGAAAGAATAGATGCCGACGATTCCCTTTTCACCTGGCGGAGGGAAAAGAAAGCGCATGAACCCCTTTATGCGATTTTGACTGCCCTCAGCCTCAAAGCGTTGCCGACCACTGAAACCGAACTCATGCTCATGGCCGCCGCCGCGATCATTGGACTCAAAAGGATACCGAAAAACGGGTATAACATGCCCGCGGCAATGGGAACCCCCAGCGAATTGTAAATAAAGGCAAAAAACAGGTTTTGCTTTATGTTGCGCATCGTCGCCTTGCTCAGTTTGATGGCCCTGACAATGCCGGTAAGATCTCCCTTGACAAGGGTGACCCCGGCGCTTTCCATGGCAACATCCGTCCCGGTGCCCATGGCAATTCCCACATGGGCCGGGGCGTCATTGATGCCGTCGCCCGCCATTGCCACCACCCGGCCGGCCTCCTGAAACCGCTTGACCTCCAGCGCCTTTTGATCGGGCAGCACCTCGGCGACCACCTCATCAAGCCGGAGCCTCGCTGCGACGGCTTCTGCGGTGTTACGGCTGTCACCGGTCAGCATCACGATCCGAAGCCCTTGGCCGTGCAGCTCCTCAATGGCCCGGGGCGTGGTCTCCTTGATGGGATCGGCCACACAAATCAGGCTTTCGAGTTTTCCGTCCACCGCCAGATACATTACGGTTGCCGCCTCGGCCTGAAGCTGCCTGACCTTTTCAGCAATCGCGCCTGTATCCACATCAAACTCCATCATCAGGGCCTTGTTGCCCAGTATTACGTTGCGGCCATCCACCACGGCTGAAACGCCCTTGCCCGTATGAGAGTTGAATTCCTGGGGCGGGACAAAAGATGCCTTCATCCCCCGGGCATGCGCCACAATGGCGGCGGCCAGGGGATGTTCACTGCCCTGCTCAAGACTGCCGGCAAGGCTTAAAATTTTAGGTTCGTCAAGACCCCCCAGGAGCACAATCTGGGTGACCCGCGGCCGGCCTTCGGTAAGGGTTCCGGTCTTGTCCACGACCAGGGTATCTACTTTTCGCATCGTTTCAATGGCCTCGGCATTTTTGAAAAGCACCCCCATCGTCGCTCCCTTTCCCGTGGCCACCATGATGGACATGGGGGTGGCGAGTCCAAGGGCACAGGGACAGGCGATGATGAGCACAGACACTGCGGCAACAATAGCATGGGCAAGTCGCGGTTCAGGTCCGACCAGCAGCCACGCCACCAGGGAGACAGTGGAAATGCCAATGACTGTTGGGACAAAATAGCCGGCGACCTTGTCTGCCAGATTCTGGATCGGTGCGCGGCTTCGCTGGGCTTCAGCGACCATGTTCACGATCTGGGCCAGCATTGTTTCGGAGCCGACTTTTTGGGCCTTCATGATGATGCTGCCGGTACCGTTGACGGTGGCCCCGACCACCTTGTCACCGGCCATTTTTGCAACCGGCAAGGGCTCCCCCGTTATCATGGATTCATCCACGTTGGTTGTCCCTTCTACCACCACGCCGTCAACCGGTATTTTTTCGCCCGGCCGCACCCGCAGTCTGTCCCCATTTTTTACGAGCTCCAGGGCAATGTCCTGCTCGCTGCCATCCGGATTGACCTTTCTGGCAGCCTTGGGGGCCAGGCCCAGCAGGGCCTTGATGGCCGCTCCGGTCTGGCTCCTGGCCTTTAATTCCAGGACCTGCCCCAGGAGGATCAAAACCACGATCACGGCCGCGGCCTCAAAGTAGACGCCCACCGTGCCTTCCTGGGTTCTTAAGGCGGCGGGAAAGATGTCGGGAAAAAATACGGCAATCAGACTGTAGACATACGAAACCCCCACCCCCAGGCCGATAAGGGTGAACATATTAAGGCTTCTGTTTGCAAGCGACTGCCAGCCTTTCACAAAAAAAGCCCCCCCCGCCCAGAGGACAACCGGCGTTGCCAGTATCAACTCGACCCATCCGTACGTTTTTGCCGCGGCAAGCCTTTCCAACAGTCCTTGCGGAAAAAAAGCATACCGCATGGCAATCACCACCAGGGGAATTGTAAGAATTGCGCCAATCCAGAAGCGCCTTCTCATATACAGATATTCCCCGTTGTCCTCTTCTTCACCGGGCAAGACAGGCTCCAGCGCCATACCGCATATGGGGCATGAACCTGGGCCCACCTGACGCACCTCGGGATGCATGGGACAGGTGTATATGGGACCCTCCTCGGCAGTGGCAGGTGTTTGCTCAGGTGTCTCGGCAGAACCAAGAACATACTGTCCGGGGGCTTCCAGAAACTTTGCCCGGCAACGCTCGCTGCAAAAATAATAGAGCTGCCCCTCATGCTCATCTTTCATGAACCGGCCCGGGTCTTCTGTCTTCATTCCGCAGACAGGATCCACAAACTCATGGGCCATGCTCCCGTTTGAATGGTGGTGATGGAGATCTGATCCGTGTCCTTGCATGTTCTTGCCCCCCCTTTTTATGCTAAAATCATAAAAGGATCGAAAGCACTTCTACCGAAATTTTACCCCAGCGGCAACCCACTGCCTTTCCCGTGTTTTAGGTTAGAGGTCAAGAGGGTCGCACTCTGTAAACCTCACTTATCTCTATGAATTTATCGCCAAGCTTAAGAAAGGCCTCCACCACATCCGGGTCAAAATGTTTGCCGCTTTCGGGTTGGATCATCTCGACCACCTGGGAATGGGGCATTTCATTTTTATAAGGCCTTTTGGATCGCAGGGCGTCATAAACATCGGCAAGAGCAAAAATCCTGGCCTCCAGCGGGATTGCCGGACCCTTTAATGCTTCGAGATAGCCGCTGCCATCATATCGCTCGTGATGAAAGGCGGCGATGTTTCTGGCCGTCATCATAAACGATTCTTGGATATCAAATTTATCGATCGCATCCTGAATCACCTGTCGGCCGATCAGAACATGTTTTTTCATTTCCTCAAACTCTTCGTTGGTCAGCTTGCCCGGTTTTAATAAGATGGGGTCTTTTATTCCGACTTTTCCGATATCGTGCAGGGGGGCAGTATCAAAAACATCTTTGATAAATTTTGTCGTAATTTCTTTCCGATATTTTGGGTTTTTGCGAAGCTGTTTTGCCAACGCCTTTGAATAATGCTTGGTGCGCATCAAATGCTGCCCGGTTTCCTGATCGCGCCAGTCGGTCAGCTCGACCAATGAAGCGATAAGCGCTCTTTGTGCCCTGTTTTTCTCCTGGAGCCGGGATAAATTAATGTAACTTATTCCCCCGATCAGGCATAAAAACATGGCAAGCAAGATTAAGGTCGTAGAATATGTTTTGCACCTCGTCTCTAGCGTTGCTTGCTGTAAAATTACTATTGCCATAGGCTTTGATGCCGGGAAGCTCGCGCAGAAACGACAAATGATGATCAAAGTTGGAAAAAAATGAATCGATAACGGCCATGCCGGAGAGCAGCTGTTCCGAACCAATTTCGTGCCGCCATCTTGATTCACTGTCGTATATTCGTTTTGCCCCGGAAAATAAAACGAGCCCAAAAAAAAGGATCTGTTTTGCAGCAAAATTTTTCTGATCATGTTCAGCAGCCCCGCTTTGCTATTTTTCTTTTACAAGTGGGTGATTTTTTGCAGTTTTGTTTGGTTAGTGACCCCCGGCGGTAATCACTATTTAAATTTGACAAAAAATCGCTTTGAGGGTGGACATTTTCTTCCTGGGATAGTAATTAAAAAGCAAAACCCGTGCCAAAAGAAAACCGATCATTCGCCATAAGTCTTCTTTTATTTCTATAAAACCAGCAAAAGGAGCCAGGATGATGAATATCACGGCCTTCAGACGACTGCAAAAAAAGACCGTGTTCGCAATCAGTGCGTTCTGGCTGGCGGTTGTGGTAACCGTTATGGCCGCAGCACCGGCGGCTGCCGGATCTTCCGAATTTAACTCCAAGATCGAAGATGCACTGCAAGGCGACTGGGGCAAGATCAGCTTCAATATCCGCTGGCGTTTTGAATATGTCGACCAGCAAGACAAGGATATCAGCCGGGGCGATCCCATCCGTCTACGCCTCGGCTATCTGACACCGAAATGGTACGAGTTGCAAGGGTTTGGTGAATTCGAGGGCAATACTCCGGTTTTTCTTAACGATTATAACAGTCTTCGAAACGGCAAGGCTCAATATGCCGTCATTGCCGATCCAGGTGAGGCGGAACTCAACCAGGGCTGGCTGGCCTTTTCAGGAATCCCGGATACGGTGATCAAAGCCGGCCGTCAAAAAATCGTCTACAACAACCACCGCTTCATCGGCAACGTCGGCTGGCGGCAGATGGAACAGACTTTTGATGCCGCCGGCATCGTGAATCAGACGTTTAAAAATACGGATTTAAAATTCGCCTTTGTCTCCAACGTCAGAACAATCACGAGCAAGAATGTCGATATGACGTCTCCCCTGCTCAATGTAAGTTATGCGTTTCCCGGGATCGGAAAACTTACGGCCTACGGGTATTGGCTCGATTATGATGATGACCACAACAGCGGTCCCTTTTCCTTTGCGTTTTCAACGCAAACTTACGGCATCCGCTTTAACGGCTCAACATCCCTTGTTAACAACCTTAATCTGCTTTACACGGCGGAATATGCCTACCAGGCAGATTATAAAAATAATCCAGTGGACTACAACGCCAATTACTTTCATTTCCTCGGTGGGATTAAAATACCCAAGGTGGGAGCAGGATTTTCCGATATTATCGCCAAAATAGGCTGGGAGTACCTCGGATCCGACAATGGTGCAGGCTTGCAGACGCCGCTGGGAACCAATCATGCCTTCCAGGGCTGGGCGGATCAATTCCTGGTCACACCTTCCGATGGGGTCGTAGATCTGTATGGCGCACTGGGCACCACGCTTTGGGGAGTTAATTTGCTGGGCGTATACCATCAGTTCGATGCCGCCAAAGGCAGTGCGGACTATGGCAACGAAATCGATGCCCAGATAACCAAAGCCTTCGGTGAACACTATTCGCTTCTGGCTGCCTATGCAAATTATTTTGCCAATGATTTTAAAACCGATACCTGGAAATTCTGGCTGCAGGCGGCGATCAACTTTTAGCTGCTAGTTGAGCGAAAATTATGCGCGTTCGTCAGGTTTCCAATTGATCAGGACGGATTGATACAGTATTGACATCGCTATTGCTTTTTTATTAATTCTATGAAATTAATTTGGCATTAAAAGTGCAATGTTACTGGACAGTTAATACTTGTTTCTGTTAACAACCGAAAAAAATACAAAATAAAGGAGGCCTCCATGAATAACAAAATGAGAGAAAAATTACGTGTCATTACCGCTGTCGGACGGCTTCTGCCTGCTGTTGCGATGATTTTAGCGTTCGTAATGCTGGCCCCCACCCCTGCTTTGGCTGCCAAGGATCAGGCGTTTGCGGGCATCATTCAGGGGGCCAACTGTGTTCATAACAAGACAGCTTGCCCCAAAAGTCCGTCTGATGCCCACATTGCCGCGGAGCATGACTTTGTCTTGCTGCTGCCCAACGGGGACCACTATT
>JAOZSC010000095.1:1308-8168 GCA_029939875.1 Desulfobacterales bacterium | reverse complement strand
GGTTTTGCCGGCAGCAGCCAGGCAAAATGATCGCCGGTGTTACGCCGGGTGCCGGGTCGCCACCGACGGGTTTTGCTGCCGGGGGCACGCGGCGTTTTTCTTGTCAACGGGGTCATATAATGAGTCCGTAACGTTGTCGGGAGGTCTTAGCCTAAATTGTGCAGCTGAATGCAATCCTTTAACCAGTGACGCTCGATAGCCGCCGGAGGGATATGAGAAAAGGTCGTTGAATCGGACGTAAAATTTTGCTAAAAATCGGCTTTAAAAAATTAGTTTCCATACGCTGCAAGATTGTTTATAGTAATCCCGAACGTTCGTCGGGGTTTGATAAGTAGTGACAATTCTGATATCTCAAATTAACAGAGTTACAGCTGCTTTGCAATAATTTATTGGCTTGTGTTGTGGATGGGGTTGTGTTATTTTTCAAAAAATGATATTCACCCCAATGATGAAATTAGACAGATCGATTTAAGGCGAAAGGAGGGTTACTTTATATGAAGACATTAATCGGCGGCTCAGTTGCAGCATTGCTCGGTTTGATCGGTATTGCGGTCTGGTGGTCTCAATTCCTTGTTGTTCTGGCCGGTACCATCCCCATCATGTTATTGCTCGGAGGGGCTCTGGCCATCTACCTGGGATATGATGAACTCAAGGACAGCTGGAACAAGGATGAAGTTGAGCAGGCCCCGGCCACCTCTTCGGACCCAGCCGGAGATGATGTTGAAAAGTATAAAAACGAAATCGACGAACTCAAACAAGAAATCGAACAGTTAAAAAAAGAATAATCCCTCCTTTGGGGGGGGTACAGATGTCAGCCCGGCAGAATGTCTTGTCGGGCTTTTTATCAGCGGGCCTTTTTTACTGCGGTCCGGGCTAGAAAATCGACCCGCTCATTATCCCGATGGCCGGAATGTCCCTTGACTTTGATGATTTCAAGGTCCTTGAAGTGAGCCATGGCTTTTTTGATGGTGTCGACCAGCTGCTGATTTTTGCGCGCTTTCCAGTTGCGCATCAGCACACCGCAAGCATAGCTGCTGTCAGTAAAAATCCGGACAGGGATGGCGGTTGATTTCAGTGCCCGCAGGCCTGCCTCGATGGCCTTGAGCTCGGCCACGTTATTGGTGGCGATGCCGATGGATTCTGAAATTTCCTTTTCACTTTGCCCATACCGCAGCAACACCCCGATACCGGCCGGTCCCGGATTGCCCGAAGACGCCCCATCAGTATAAATACAGATTTTATCCTTGCAAATCGCAGTCTCTCCGGCACCATTCGAAGCGGTTTTGTTATGGGTGGCGGATTTGCGTGGGCGGGGTTTTTTTTTCGCTGCCCGCTGGATTTCCGGTGGTACGGATTCGATGGGAAGGACGTTTTTCTGATTGACCCAGTACTTGTAATCCTGTTTTAGCTGGTATTTGATCAGGACCTTGCCGTCCTTGGTAATCGGCACACCCGCCGGGTCGGCGGCCACCCAGACCTTGTTGGTTTTAAACCACATCCGCTTCCATTCGCGGTCTTCGGGTTGCTGGTCGCTGGTCACGGGGCTGTCCCTCGTTGGGTGAATTGGTTGAATAAGTTGAATAGGTTGATTGGGTTGACTAACTTGACGTGCTCAACCACGATATATCATAAATTCCTGCCGGATTTTTTTAAAGCGCTCAAGTTCCTCCTGCCAGCCGGCTTCCAGTTCTTCGACAGGCTCCAGGTTTTCCAGGCGCCGGCGGATGTTGCGGTCACCGATAATCAGGTCAATGGGCAGCCGTTCAAATTCGTATTCGTAGGGTGGGGCTTTCCACTCAAATTGGGCGCGGTGCCCGGAGATGACGGCCTGCAGCAGGAGCAGGGTGGTCCTGTATGGCCGATAGATCGCCGGATCGGTAACGTGAATCTGAAAGCCGTTGCAGGCCGCATCGTGCCATTTACTTGAGGTAGGCTCAAACACCGTGGGCCGAAGAACCGCCCCGGGGATTTGCCCGTTTCCCAAAGATGCCAGGATCTTTTCCACATGGATGTACGGCGCCCCGAACAGCTCAAAAGGCTGGGTGGTGCCGCGTCCCTCGGACACATTGGTACCTTCCCACAAAACCTGGCCGGGATATACCAGGGCCGATTGCGCAGTAGGCATGTTGGGAGAAGGGGCTACCCACGGCAGACCCGTGTCCGCAAACTGCATGTGGCGTTTCCAGCCGGCCATGGGAATTACTTTCAAGCGGCAGCCGATTTTAAAATAATCGTTAAAAAAACCGGCCAGTTCGCCGATGGTCAGCCCATGGCGCATGGGGATTGGATACCGCCCGACAAAGGAGCTGCAGTCAGCGGCCAGGCGGTTGCCCTCCACATCAACGCCGTTGATGGGATTCGGACGATCCAGGACCAGAATCTGTATGTTGTATTTTGCAGCCGCCTCGAGACAGTAGGACAGGGTGTAGATAAACGTATACACCCGGCAGCCGACATCCTGCAGGTCCACCAGCAACACATCGATGGGCTCGAACATGCGGGCGTCCGGAATGCGGGCCTTTCCGTACAGGCTGAATACCGGGATTTGCAGCGCCGGATCGATGAGATCGGTCGATTCAATCATATTGTCCTGTTTTTCGGCGAAAAATCCATGCTGGGGAGAATACAGCGCCTGTAGTTGCTCTCCAAGCGCTTGGTGCAGCAGGATGCGCGCATGGGTAAGCTGGTGGTCCACCGAGGCCGGGTTGCATAAAAAGCCGATGCGACCGTCGTTCAGCCAGCGGTGCGGGTCTTCAAGCAGTCGTTCGAGTCCGGTCTGTACAGTTGGCATATGGCGTCGACTCCTGGGGTGAAACGCATGGGGTTTAATAGCACACCTGCGGTGGATTCAAAAGTGGAAAAATTGTGGAAAAATTGCGGTTTGTTTCCCGGTGCACCTGTCTTCCGAAAAGCCTTGACATGGCTTAAAATTATTCATAAATTAAAAATTTGCAATTTCCGCGGAGCCGGTTTCGTGTTTCAAGCCTTATTTTACATGCCAAGGCTTTTTTTATTGGATGTCTACTGGAAGGATGAAATTTGCAAATCGACTTGTATGGAATCGTTGCCATTGTCGGTAATTACGGCAGCGGCAAGACGGAAATTTCCATCAACCTGGCGGTGGACCGCAAGCAGGCCGGACTGGATGTGCGCATTGCGGACCTGGACCTGGTCAATCCATACTTCAGGACGCGTGAAGCCCGGCAGGCGCTGGCAGAGGCTGGAGTTGAGGTGGTGTTGCCGCCGGAGCATCTCCTGCAGGCTGATCTTCCGGTGCTCAGTCCTGCCATTGGGGGTATGATTCAGCAGTCTGGTGATCTGGCAGTGCTGGATGTCGGCGGCAATAACGCCGGTGCAAGGGTGCTGGCGGCCCTGGCCGATGCTTTTAAGGGCCGGCAGGTGCATATGCTGCAGGTGATCAATCCCATGCGCCCCGCCATGAACACGGCGGCCGGATGCTTGAAGCTGCGCGATGAAATTGAAAAGGCGGCGCGGTTGAAGATTACCGGCTTCATCGGCAATGCCAACCTGATCGACGAGACCGGTTTGCAGGAAATTTATAGTGGGTACGAGTTTGTTCAATCCCTGGCACAGCAAAGCGGCCTGCCGCTGGAATTTATTGCCGTTGCCCGTAAACTACTGCCGGACATTGATCGACGACGATTTAGCTGCCCGGTTTTGCCGGTGGACAGGCAGCTGGTGCCGCCCTGGTTATCCGCGGCGAAATTTGGGGGCTCAGTGGGTTAGAGAATATTAAATGATGGTGCGGTCCGCTTTTACCGCGGCACACGGTTTCAATTTTATAAGGAGTCATTTTAAATGGAGTATTTGCATACGATCGACAGGGATCGCTGTAAGGGGTGTGGCCTGTGCGTGGCCGTCTGTCCAAAGAATGTTCTGGAAATCTCCGGCAAGGTCAACACGAAGGGATATTTCCCGGCGTACCAGGCCCGTGCCGAAGACTGTATTTTTTGTGCGATGTGCTGCACCATGTGCCCGGATGTTGCCATAACGATCAGCGAGATCGAGCAGCAGACAGCCGGGCAAAAATAAACGGAGGTCGGAAATGAGTAAAGTTTTGATGAAGGGCAATGAGGCCATCGGCGAGGCTGCCATCCGGGCCGGGAGCTTGAATTACTTTGCCTATCCAATTACCCCGCAGTCTGAAGTGGCCGAATATCTTTCCCGGCGCATGCCCGAGGTCGGGGGAGTCTTTTTGCAGGGTGAAAGCGAAGTGGCCGTATCCTACATGATTTTTGGAGCAGCAGCCTGCGGTGAGCGGGTGTTTACGACCTCATCGAGCCCGGGAATCAGCCTGATGAGTGAAGGCATCAGTTACATCACCGCCGCCGAATGCCCGGCGGTGTTTGTCAACATCATGCGCGGCGGACCCGGCCTAGGCGGAATTCTGCCATCCCAGGCGGATTACTTCCAGGCTACCAAAGGCGGCGGGCATGGTGATTACCGGCTGTTGGTGATGGCGCCGGCCAGTGTCCAGGAGGCCGTGGAGATGGTCATGCAGGCTTTTGTGCTGGCCGAAAAATACCTCAACCCGGTGATGATTCTCGGCGACGGGTTAATCGGCCAAATGATGGAGCCGGTGGAGTTTCCGGAGCACCTGAAAGTCGAGCCTTCCAACAAGGACGGCTGGGCCACCAGCGGCATGGACACCCGCAAAAGCAGCCACCGCAATCTGGTCAAGACGCTTTATCTGGATCCAGGGGAGCTCAACGCCCACAACCTGAAGCTGAAAGCCAAATACGAACGCATGCAGCGCGAAGAGATCCGCTACGAGACCTATAATCTTAACGGCGATTATGAAATTCTTATCGTCAGTTACGGTACCATGAGTCGGGTTTGCCGCACCGCCATTGATAACCTGAAAGAAAGCGGACTGGAAGTCGGCATGATCCGGCCCCAGCACCTGTTTCCATTTCCCGGCCAGGCTATTAATGACGCCGCAGCAAAAAAAGGCTGCCGGGCTGTGCTGAGCGTGGAAATGAGTATGGGCCAGATGGTGGAAGACGTAGAGCGCAGTGTGATTGGAAAGTGTCCGGTTCACTGGTACGGCAAATGCGGCGGCGAAGTTCCGACCCCCGAAGAGGTGATGGGCGAGATCCGCAAAATAATAGAATAATCTTTTTCCGAGCCTGCGCCCGGGAAAAGTGGCCCCGGCGGGGCAACCATGGCACTGATTATCTAATGACGCTACTTATTGGTTTTAGGTTTCAGGTGTCAGGGGTTGAAGTACTGAATTCTGAAACCTGAACACTGAAACCTGCAGTTTCTGACAACATGCTGTCAGTTAAAGGCCACTAAGAGCCTATAGGAGCACCGAAAATGGGAAAAATATTTCAAAAACCCGAAGCCCTGTCAGATACGATTACCCATTACTGCCCGGGATGTACTCACGGAGTGGCCCACCGGCTGATCGCGGAGGTGATCGACGAGTTGGGTATCCACGGCCGAACCGTTGGCATTGCCCCGGTGGGCTGCGCCGTTTTGATGTATAACTATTTTACCTGTGACTTTCAGGAAGCCGCCCACGGCCGGGCGCCTGCCATGGCCACCGGTATTAAAAGGGTTCGCCCGGATCTGATGGTTTTCACCTACCAGGGCGACGGCGACCTGGCCAGCATCGGGTTGAGCGAAATTGTGCATGCCGCCAACCGCGGCGAAAAATTCACCACCATTTTTATCAACAATGCCGTGTACGGTATGACCGGCGGGCAGATGGCGCCCACCACGATGCCTGATCAGCGAACGACCACCTCGCCGTTCGGCCGCAAGCCCTCCGAAGTGGGCATGCCGATCCGGATGGCCGAATTGCTGGCATCTCTTGAAACGCCGGGCTACATTGTCCGGCAAACCCTGGTCAAACCCAAGTATGTCACCCGTGCCAAAAAGGCCATTAAAAAGGCGTTTATGTACCAGATGGAAAATCGATGTTTCAGCATGGTGGAACTGCTCAGCACCTGTCCGACAAACTGGGGCATGACCCCGGTGGCCGCAACCAAATGGGTCGAAGAAAAAATGATGCCCTATTACAGGCTGGGGGAATTCAAAACGCCGGAGGATGATTGAAGCTGTAATTCGGAATGTGGAATTCGGCAGGTGGGAGGCGGCAAGAAAAAGCATGGCGCAGAGGGCATAGCGGCAGAGGCCTCTGAAATATCTGGATTATCGATCAGTACGCTATGCACCATACGCTATGCGCTTTGCATCGGGTGACCCGTAACCGGGGTCAAGTGAGCAGAAACCAGCAACAAGCAACAAGAAACCAGCAACAAGCATTTATTTTAGGAGGAATGATGCAAAGTGAAGTTCAATTCGCCGGATTCGGCGGTCAGGGAATTATGCTGATGGGACAGATTCTGGCCCAGGCTGCTATGCAGCAGGGATTTGAAGTAGTATGGATTCCTTCATACGGCCCCGAGATGCGGGGCGGAACTGCCTATTGCACGGTGGTCGCCGCCGACCGGCCCATCGGGTCCCCGGTTATCCGCAATCCCATGCACCTGGTGGCCATGAACCGGCCTTCCCTGGAAAAATTCGCACCAACCGTAAAACCCGGTGGCGTGATATTCGTCAACCAGTCCCTCATCTCAATCGAAGCCGGCCGGGACGACGTGGACGTGATCAGTGTGCCCATCATAGAAATCGCCCAGAAGCTGGGAAATATCCGCGCCGCCAACATTGTGGCTCTGGCGGCTTTTGTCGCACGCAGCAAGATTGTGGATTTTGAAATCCTGCGCGAAACTGTCAAGGGAAAATTTGCCAAAAAGGAAAAACTCATTCCCCTGAATATGAAGGCGCTTGATGAAGGCCGCAAGGTGGCGCTCGGCTGATGAAAATTTTCG
>JAOZSC010000095.1:0-1298 GCA_029939875.1 Desulfobacterales bacterium | reverse complement strand
TCACATTATGTCGCTGAAGCCCTATGTCCCGGGAAAACCACTGGAAGAAATTCAGCGAGAGTATGGGATCACTGACGCCATCAAACTGGCCTCCAACGAAAACCCCCTGGGGCCTTCACCGCTGGCGGTCGAGGCCATCGAAAAAAGCGCTCAAAAACTGCATCGCTACCCCAACGGCGGCGGTTACGATCTGATTGCAGCTATTGCCGCCAGACTGGAGGTGGAGCGGGACAATGTCGTTCTGGGCAACGGCTCCGATGATATTATCGTCATGCTGGCGCGGGTGCTGCTGCAGCCCGGTGATGAGGCAATTTTGCCCCGGCCTTCATTTTTAATGTACGACCTGGCAGTGCGCGCCTGCGGGGCGACCCCCGTCGGCATCCCATTGAAATCTTACGGGATTGATCTTGCGGGCATGCTGGAGCATATCGGCCCTGCCACCCGACTGGTGTTTGTCAACAATCCCCACAACCCCACCGGTGCATTAATTTCCCGGACAGCACTCGAAAGCTTTATCGATGCCCTCCCTCCGGACATCGTGCTGGTTATCGACGAGGCGTACATTGAATTTGTGCGCGAAGAAAACTGCCCCAGCAGTATTGAATACTTGGGATTGGACAAGATCATCATCGGGTTGCGGACATTTTCCAAGGCTTACGGGCTGGCCGGACTGCGCATTGGCTACGGCGTTATGCCCGCTGTTTTCGCCGAAATTATCAACCGGATACGCCAGCCGTTCAATGTCAATTCTCTGGCCCAGGCGGCAGCCGCCGCGGCGCTCAACGATGAGGGCTTTCTGGAAAATACCGTGCAGCTGGTCCACAACGAACTGGATTTTCTATATGCGGCTCTGGATGCGCTGGGAATTGATTATGTAAAATCCCAGGCAAATTTTATATTGATCAAGGTCGAAAAAAATGCCGATGAAGTTTTTGAGAACCTGCTCCGGCAGGGAGTTATTGTCCGCTCCATGACTTCTTACGGTTATCCGGATTGTATCCGGGTCAATGTCGGGCTGCATGACGAAAATGTTCGCTTTCTGGCAGCGTTGGAAAAAGTGTTGTAGAAGTCGGAAGGCGGAATGCGGAAGGTGAAAGAAAGGTACCAGGTACAGGGTACAAGGTAAAAAGCTGTGAAGCTGGGAGGCAATAAAGCTATTTGTATTGTGAAAAAATTGCTCATCACCATCGACGGCCCGGCGGGGGCCGGAAAGACCACGGTCAGTCGCGCGCTGGCCGACCGTTTGGGATACCGGTACGTCGATACCGGAGCGCTTTACCGCGCTGTGGCGCTGGCCT
>JAOZSC010000094.1 GCA_029939875.1 Desulfobacterales bacterium | reverse complement strand
TTATTAAGTGCGAAATTTAAAAATTAGCACTTTTCGGACTTTTTACGAGACCATCAACATTAAAATCTAACGAACATATTACCCATCCGCCACCGGTAAGCATGGATATTCAAGCCTGTAGTGCTTCGCGAACTTTTATGCTTATGCTCATTTTATTTCCGAGGATAGGCGTGCCCTCTTTTGGTATCTCTCAAGCTCAGGCAGAACGACACTCCGAAATCATTAAAATAATCTTTTTAGGCATTCTTATCGGACTGGGTTCGTTTTTTCTTTATGCCTGTGTCCCAACCAGCAAAGCGGTTCGATCATCGCAAAGCAACCTGTTTAGGTCAGAAAACTACTTCGTTTATGTGCTCCAGGATAACGCCTGCTCAACTGGCGGAATCATTTTTGGGAGAAAGAGATGAAACATAAAACAGGATTCATTGGGGTTATCCTGGTGCTTGCACTGATTACTGGATGTGCCGGGGTAGATAAAAAAAAATCTCCAGCCCGGCTGGCTCAAGGATATACGGCTAAGGCAAAGGTTTATGAAGCTCAGGGTGATATGGTCGAGGCTTTGCAACAATACAAACTGGCGCTTACGGTGGATCCGGAAAATCAACTGGCTAAAGAAAAAAGCACTACCCTTGGGCGGGAACTCCAGCAAAAGGCCGAGGAGCATTATAAAATAGGGCTTAAATTTCACAACCTTGGGCAATACCGTGAGGCACGCAGAGAATTTCTGACAACGTTAAGATATAATCCGGAGCACGCAGAAGCAAAAGACAAATTGACAACCACCCAAAAAGGAATAGAACATATCAAAGGGTATATCATCCACATCTTGCAACCGAACGAAACTATTTCGACACTGGCCGATAAATACTACGGGGACTATCGTAAATTTCATCTCATCGCTGAGTACAATGAACTGGAGGATGCCACCAAGGTCACGGTCGGACAGGAGATTAAAATTCCCGTGATCGAGGGAATGCCGATAATTGCAGATCGAGCGGCAATTCAAACAGATACCGGTGAACCCTTTGAACCAATGCCCGGTAAAATTATAACTGTTAAACGCTATATCATCCATAGCGTACAACACGGGGAGACCCTCTCAAAACTGGCCCAAATGTACTACGGCGACATAGCCCGATATCATGTCATCGCTAAATTTAACAACCTGAAAGAGGGGGTGCCCCTTAAGGTCGGGCAGAAACTTAATATTCCCGAAGTTGAAGGACTTCCCTTTTTGGCACCGAGCAAGGCCGGAAAGGCCAAAGTGTCCAGTATCCCCCCCCCAATGCCGCCAGCCGGAGAAGAAGCGAAAAAGCTCCAAAAAGAAACGGTTGTTAAAAAACCCTTAGCGGTTGAAGATCAGATAGTAAACTATCGGGTGCCCGGCATTGAATTTTTTAAAAACAAAAAAAATGTCGATGCCATTGCTCAATTCAAAAAAGTTTTAAACGTTCATCCCAATGATTCATTGTCCAGGGACTATCTCGCCAGGTCTCATTTTCAGCACGGGTTGGTTCTTTTTAGCAAAGCCGACTATCTGGGTGCCAGAGATGAATTTGAAGCATCTTTAAAATACGATAAAAATTGCGACAGATGTGAGAACAATATCCGTAAATCTGAGGATACATATAAAGAGGTTCACTACAATAAGGGTCTGGCATATTTTGGAGATCAAAAATTGCCGGAAGCCATTCAGGAATGGGAATCGGTTTATGATCTCGACCCGAATTACAAAGATGTGAAAAAGGACCTGACGAAAGCCAAATATCTTAACGAACGCCTGGAGAGCATCAAGAGAAGCAAAGCCAAGGAGAATAAACAGTAGAGAATTCTCAGATTACTCACAATACTACGGCACAAGCTGCAATCTATGAGTTAATGCGATATCCGTGATCCGTTTTCGCTTCACACCCACTTCTTTCGCAAAGTCGGGCCAACGGCGAACTGCCGCACCTACATCTGCAATTATGTCCACAGGTTTCTTAATTCTGAACTGTTTTGCCACCTCTATGAAATCATACTTTTCAAAACCATCGCGCTTCCCGTTAATTGTCATTTGATGGCGATTCGTCCATTTGCTCTTTGAGTTGCAACTCCAAATTACATCGAAGGCGGGGGCAAGTTGCCAATTTCCATCTCGATCCATGAGAAAGGCTATATTACGCGTATGATCATCCTGATTTCGCGCCATAACGTTGAACACCATTCTCCTGAAGAGCTGGCGAAGAACTGGTTGCCCCAGTCCTAATTCCTGACAAGTGGTCATGGCTGTTTCATATCCATACTGGCCAGGCATTTTGTAATCGTAGTGGCCTAAGGCACAAAACGATTGTATATGGATTTTATCTGAATTGTTAGTCCGGTCAAATCTGCGAGTCATAAAATGCGCGCGTCCATTTTCCTTCATCAACCGGCATTTGGTCATCTCGATTCCCGCAGTCTTTGCCATGAGATGATAGGCGTACTCTATTTTCCCATAGCCTTTGGGGTCACCCAGGGTGTCATCATTTATGCCGTCAAACTTAATGATCCAGTACTCAAATCCTTCCGGTGCTTGTACCTGGCCTGATCTGACATCCTTAGTCGTGGGATTCCATGCGATAACAGCTTTTGCTCTCGCCCCGCCAGCAGAGGTTCCCACTTGAATGATCGTGTCCAAGGCTATTGACTCATTATTGGATAAATTCACAAGCAAGTCTTTTCTTTCAGATAGGATCTTTCCAGCAAGTGCTACCAGCTCAGAAATTTCAATACGAGCCGCCTTTTTTGAGGTAAACAACGCAGGTACAAACTCCAGTGCACCCATTCCGCGACTTCCAATGTAGCAAAGCCTTTCGACGGGGCTAAAGTCATTAAGTGATCTGCCCTGCCTCTGCAGCCACACTTCGATGAGTCTTGTTCCATACCGATCAGGCAAAGAATCGGCTAATAATCCTGGCAATCCGTAGAATGTTTTGGCATTCAGTTCGGGAAAGGAGTAGATTTCAGAATTTAGCGGCATTGTAAGCGGTGCGATTTCAAGCTGTTTACGAATGAATGCAGGATCATACTCAAACGTGGCAAAACCTCGGTCGTCATCCCAGGCCACAGCGCCTACCGGATCTCCCCATAGATTAACTTTGGCAACATGAACCGGCATATATTTTACTCCCGGCCTTTAGTTCGTCTAGTTCGTCGGCCGGATGCCCGTTGACGTTCATGCCCTCTAAGTTTCGCAAGTTGAAGCGGGCTAATACCCGGATCGGGCAGGAATGCATCCAGCTGGTCGAGTTTTCGCAATGCTCGAAGAATTTCGATAAGCGAGCTGAGACCACAACCTTTGCCCCCTTCTAAATCAAGAACTACACGACGCGACACACCTGCCACCTGTGACAGTGTCTCCTGCGTTAAATTCTGATTCAAACGCTCTCTACGAGCCCTAATGCCAATTTCCTTGAGTACCGCCTGGTTATTCATTGAGCTAAATTTCATAATGCCTCTAAATTGCAACTTTAAATCTTTTTATTAATAATAATGTATCAATTATATAACATTAAATAAATCTATTGTCAAGACCCATTCCAGTTAATAATATATCAAAATTGAAATATTATAGCCATAATAATGGCTTAATGCTCTATATTTGATACTTTAAAAATAGTTTCAACAATGTCAAACCATTAGATACTGTTTGTCATGGTGTTTATGCAGTGTTGAGGTAAACGATGGAAGACTGTTAGGCAGGTTATTCCTCCCCTGAAACCGTATCACTTCGCTGGGAATAATTTCAATCCCGGAATCGACCGAAAGTGTTCATCCAGGGTAAAAAGAAGAACCTTAGTTCTTGAGCAAGAGCAAGGATACCATATGTTTTGCCCCGAAACGTATCAATCCAAAATGAAAAATGGCAGACTGAAAATAACAAGATTGCCCAGGCAGTGGATGGTGATGGGAGTGATCAGGCTTTTTTCTTTTTCATAGGTGATACCAAACACGATACCGCCGACAAGCTGGGTCAGGGGAATAGCGCCGCCACCCAGGTGAGGCAGTACGAACAGCAGGGTACTTAACAGGACGGCCGCAAAGATTCCCCAGCGTCGAAAAAAACCGTAAAGAATACCCCTGAAAAAGATTTCTTCCGCCACCGGACCGATCACGCCGCCCACCATAAAAAAGACGGCGGATTGCTCGCTTTGCGCGACCGGCAGAGGAGCGGTGATAAACACAATGGGATCTGCGCCGGCGACATACAGCACGGCTGCCAGGATTCCGGCCGTCGCGGCAAAACAGGCTGACCAGGCCAGGCCTTTTTGGAACCCCGCGAGCATCTGCACGGGAGCTAAACCGATAGCGGCGACGTTTTTTTCAACGGTCAGGCAAATGCCTGTCAGCAACATAATTTCCAGCAGTCGCAGAAGTCCCAGGCCGACAAAAGGTGATAAGATACGGTCGGCTCCAATCTGCGGCCAGACGATTTCCAGCCCGGCAATGGCACAGATGGACAGCATCAGGGTTTTCAGGGTGATCTTCGTTGTTTCCATCCAAGCGACCGTAAAGCCCTGTAAGCATACAGCTGGCTGTACCAGTGTCCGGAGGTTTGCAGTTTAGCTAAAATTGGCCCGATGGCCTGGGGATTCTTACGCTGTCCGAAAGCATACATTGCCATACAGCGGACATTGATGTTGGCATCATTTAATAAATGCAGCAGGTCTCGATAGGTCCCCGGACCGCGGCTGACTGCGAGCGCCCTTGCGAGCCAATAGCGCTGCGGCACAACAGGGCTTTTAAGCAGCGCGGGGTATCCACGGTACCTGCTGATGTCCAGGCGGTTTTTTCCGGCGGCTTTCAGGGCCGCCACCCGAACCTGCCAGCGGGTTGACCCCAGGGCAGCAGCGACATTTTGAGTCGAGACGACATCAATTCTGTTCGTTTGAAAAAAGGCAAAAGTGGCAAAGCCGATCAGGAAGCACATAACGGAGGCGAGCAGGGCGGATGTTCCGGGATTTGAAAAAGCAAGAAACAGGTAATATAAAAGCGCATGAAGAAAAAGATAGATTACAATAGGAAATCCAATCAGCAGTGAGACAAAGGTCAAGTAGCGGAAGACACTATGACGGTCGCTTGCCCGTGACAAGTGATGCAGGGCTGTTGCAGGATCTGATAAAAATCGGCTGATCGGGATTTGAAATAATTCACACCCGCGGCTTTTAAATACAAGTTCGGTGTTTTTGTTACTGATGATTGCGTCGACCCCGATACCGGCGTTGACCGGCAGGTAGTCGTAGTCCAGCAGTGTTTTGTTGATGTTTTGATAAAGGGCGGGACTGGCTATATGTTCAAGTTGACAGGTTCGGATTGTTTTTTGATCCAATGCCTTGAAGGCCTGCGCTGGATACAGGGTATAGCGGTAGTAAAAGCTCACGAATTTATTGCCCAACAAATTGGACCATAAAAGATTATCCCGTAAATCCAGCAGGAGGCTGCCGTCAAACTGGGTAAACCAGAGAAGGGCCAGCAGTGGAATCGGAATGATGTGCATCCAGCGTGGTGTCCGGCTCAATTCAGGAGGGGACTGCGGCATCCCTTTAAGCATTATGGTAAAAAGGATTGGAGGAACAAGAAAAAAATACAGGCTGGGCCATACACTCCATCCATAGATGTTGACTGCAATCAGCAAGCCCGCCCAGATGCATAGAAAAAAAACAAGTACAAAAATGCTTTTTGCAAACACCCGTCGCCAGATCCAAGCCGCCGCCAGAGAAGCCAGGCAGATTCCGGCACCGATGCTGAATGTGAAAAAAAGACCACCAAGAAAGGCCGTGGTGATCTTTTGAAGGCTGCCTGCCACCTGCTGGTTGGGTACCGTCAGGTAGCCGGCAGTTTTAGCAACTGCCAGCATGACGTACAGGTTCAGATTGGACAGGTACACCTGAATGGTGGCAAGTACCTGGGTGATGAGTAGACCAAACAGGAGGGGGCCGACCGGGTGAATTGCGTGCGACTGTTTCAATTTTTCATGATCCTGAAGAGCTTTCCTGTTGGTTTTTGCCCAATTTTACAACCGCTTCAATGTGGTACGTATGGGGAAACATGTCCACCGGCTGAACTTCCAGCGGATAGTAGCGATCGCTCATCAGGGTCAGATCCCGGGCCAGGGTGGCCGGGTTGCAGGAAACGTAGACGATGCGCTCAGCCTCAAGTTCAAGCACCTGTTTGACGGTGTCCGGGTGCATCCCGCTCCGGGGCGGATCGATGATCAGCACATCGGGACGAGGGGCAAAGTGCGCCAGGCAGGTCCGAAGATCCCCTTTGATAAAGCGACAATTGGAAACATTGTTCCGTTGGCAGTTTTTGACGGCATCCGCCACGGCGCTGTCGACAATCTCGATGCCGATGACTTCCTTGCAGGACCCGGCCAGCAGAATCGGAATGGTGCCGGTTCCGCTGTAAAGGTCCAGCACGGTTTCCGAACCGCAAAGCCCGGCATAGTCGGCCACGGTTTTATAGAGTACGGCCGCCCCGCGGGTATTGGTCTGGAAAAATGAATTGGCCGATATTTCAAATTCATAACCGCCGATGGCATCCACAATGACGCCGGCACCCGCCAGGGTGTACTCGGATTCACCAATGGCCACGCTGGCTGGCCGGGAGGTGACATTGTTGATGACCGACACCACCTGGGGATAACGGGCCATCAGTTGTTCTGCCAGCGGGTCGAGGGTTTTCCGATCTGCTTCGGAGGTGACAATGTTGACCATCCACTGGTCACGGGCCACGGAATGCCGGAGCATCAGAAACCGCCAGAACCCCTCGTGGCTGTGCAGTCCGTAAACCGGCCGCCCCGAGGTGCCGAGGAACTCCCGGACGTCCTGCAGCAGTTGATTGCCCATCTCCGGCTGGAGCAGACAGGCCCGGGTGTCAATGACCTTGTAATACGTTCCGGGCACGTGCAGCCCCAGGGCAAATCCACGCTCAATATCGGGGTTTGACATCTCTGCGGGCAACAGCCAGCGCCGGTCGGAGCATGAAAACTCCATCTTGTTGCGGTATCCGAAAACAGTCGGCGACCGGAGGGTTTCATGAACCTTAACACCGGTGATTCCGCCGATATGTTCCAGGGACTCCACCACGTGCTGGTGCTTGTACACCAACTGCTGGTCGTAATTTAAAAACTGCCATTTGCACCCCCCGCAAAAGCCGCTGTATTCGCAGGGAGGTACAATTCGAAGCGGCGAAGCGGTGTGCAACTCGACGATCCGGGCCTGGGCATAGTTTTTTTTCTTTTTAAAAATCCGGATGGTGACACGATCCCCCGGCACGGCCTGGTCAACGAAAACCGCCATGCCGTCCACCCTTGCCAGGCCCTGGCCCCCGAAGGCAATCCCGGTGATGTCAACATCCAGCATGGAGCCTTTTTTTATTTTCATAGTGGTTTCAATCCGCCCTGTTGGCGTCAGGCGGCCAGTGACGATCCACAAACGCTTTTACCGCCGCCGGGTATCCAGCCGTCTTGCTGGAATCACTGTGCCCGACACCCGGTGCCACGTATAATTCGGACTGGCCGGGGGCAAAACTGTTTTGCAATTTCCGGGCATACGCCAGTGGAAATCGACGGTCGTTTTCACCGTGAATGATCATGACCGGGACGCTCACAGATGATGCCAGCCGTGCCGGGCTGATGTTGTCCAGCTGGTGGCGGTAAAACAGGTTCATCCAGAAAATGATCGCCGGGCCGAATACGTTACCGAAAAAAGGGTTAAACCAGCGGTAAAGATTCAGCATGGCTTTTTCGGTGTCGGCATAGCACGATTCCAGCAAAAGCAGCTTGATTTTGTCCGCACTGTTGCTGGCCGCCAGAATGGCGCCCCCGGCACCGGCGGAATGACCGTATAGGATAACCGGCTCCGCGACCCATTTTACCACAGCCTCGATGTCCTCGGCAAACCGCATGGCATTCATAAACCGCCGGGGACTCGATTTTCCATGATCACGGGCACTGTGAATAACGGTCGTAAATCCCCATTGCCCGAAATAGCGGGCCCGGGAAACCATCCGATCGCGGTTGCGTCCCCAGCCGTGGGCCAGCACCACGATCCCCCGTGAAGGTTGATCCCGTTCGATGCGCCACACTTCCAGAGACCCACCCTCGACCGTCGCTATGCGCACATCGGCGATCTTGCCCCAATCCGGTTGGTCATCT
>JAOZSC010000093.1:6001-8206 GCA_029939875.1 Desulfobacterales bacterium | reverse complement strand
AATGAAAATCCTCATCGCCAAAACGTCCGGTTTCTGCATGGGGGTGCGCCGGGCCGTTGAAATGGTTCTGGATGCCCCCGATCAGTATGAAAATCCGATTTGCACCTATGGCCCTCTGATCCACAACCCCCAGGTACTGCACCTTTTAAAGTCCAAGAACGTTTCGGTCCTGGAAGAAATTCCCGAGCGCGGCTACGGAACAGTACTGATTCGTGCCCATGGGGTGCCGCCCACTACGAAACAACGACTCCAAAACGCCGCTTTCAAGGTCATCGACGCGACCTGTCCGCGGGTCATCAAGGTCCAGACCATCATCGGCAAACATGCCCGCAAAAACCATGCGGTCATTATCATCGGCGATAAAAATCATCCCGAAGTCATTGGTCTGCTCGGTTACTCCCGGGGCCGGGGGTATGTTGCCGACAGCATAGAAGAGCTTGAGGCCCTTCCAGGTTTTGACAACGCGATCATCGTAGCGCAAACCACCCAGAACATCCAGTTATTTGAATCTGTAAAAAAATGGGCGGCCGCCCGGCATCCCCACTACAAAATTTTTGATACCATCTGTGATTCCACCGAACGGCGCCAGGCCGAAGTCAAACGGCTGGCCGAATCGGTGGACGTGGTTATCGTTGTCGGGGGTCTTAAAAGCGGCAACACCCGGCGGCTGGCGCAAATTGCACGGCAAACCGGCAAACCAACCTATCATATCGAATCCGAATCGGATCTGCAGCCCATCGACATGAAGATGCTGGCCTCCGCCCGCTGCATCGGCATCACTGCCGGTGCCTCCACGCCCAACTGGATCATCAAGAAAATATACCGGGCCCTCGAGGCCATGGAGGTCAAACGCGGGCAAAGGTGGCGCCGATTACTGTTCAGCCTGCAGCGGGCCCTGCTGCTGACCAACATCTATGTCTCCATGGGCGCCGGGTGTTTGAGTTACGCGTGCTCGAAGCTGCAAGGCTTCAGCCAGTGGTTTCCCTATGTATTGATCGCCATACTCTATGTTCAGTCCATGCATATTCTCAACAACCTGACCGGCAGTATGGCCGATCAGTACAATGACCCGGAAAGAGCCAACTTTTACCGCCGGTACAAAAGGCTGCTGATCTTCCTGGCTCTGGCCTCCGGCAGCGTCGGGCTGGTGATTGCATACACCCTGGGTATTTTCCCTTTCCTGCTACTGCTGGCCATGAGCCTGATGGGACTGTCGTACAACATCCGGCTGGTGCCCCGGCCGCTTTCTTTCGTCAAATACCGCCGGATACGGGATATTCCCGGCTCAAAAACCCTTTTAATCGCCATGGCCTGGGGGGTTGTCACCGCCGTTCTTCCAGCGCTCTCATTGACGGGTACTGCCGGCTGGGTCACCGCGCTGATATTTTTGTGGGCCGCCGGCATCGTGTTTGTCAGAACGACCTTTTTTGACATCCTCGACATGCAGGGGGATCGTATCGTCGGCAAGGAAACCATCGCCATTTTGCTCGGAGAAAAAAAATCTCTGGGCCTGTTAAAAATCATGCTGATCATTCTCATGGCAGTGCTGCTGTTATTGAGCTCACTGCATCTTATCTCCTACTCCGGTTTGGTCTTGACCAGCTGCCCTGCCTTTCTCCTGCTGCTGCTTTCCGCCTATGAGCGAGGTGTTCTGCTGCCCAGTGTCCGGCTTGAATTCCTGGTTGAAACCAACTTCGTCCTGGCGGGAGTGACTGTTTTTTTGTGGTCGCTGCCCGGTTTATAGCCGGGTCCGCTACCATCAATAGAGCCTTTAGAAGCTTAAAATAAAATTTTTGCATCTTGTGCAAAACATTTTCGCCACCAAAACACAAAGATACATTTCAGCAAATAGTGTTGCTTTGTGTCTTTGGGCCTTGGTGGCAATTTTACCGATTTATCCGCATTAGGCTAAACTCATGGAACCGGTAAAAATACCCATTGAAGACGTGCTGGATCTGCACACTTTTCAGCCCCGGGATGTTCCGGCACTGCTAAAGGATTATCTGGCGGAGTGCCGCCGGGTGGGAATTTACTCGCTGCGCATTATTCACGGGAAAGGTACGGGCGTTCAGAAAAAGCGGGTGCGCGAACTGCTGGCAAAAAACCAGGCCGTGGCGTCGTTTCAGGATGCACCGCCGGATGCCGGGGGATGGGGGGCGACACTGGTGGAAATAAAGCGGGAATAGGAAAAACGGGGCCCGTTGC
>JAOZSC010000093.1:0-5901 GCA_029939875.1 Desulfobacterales bacterium | reverse complement strand
CCGCGGTTTAAAATTTCAGTGGCCTGCTGGTCGGCACCGTAACCGCTTGAAAGCAGGACCTTAACCTGCGCATTGATGGTCTTGAGCCGGTCATAGGTGTCAGCGGCACCGAGTCCCGGCAAGAATCAGGGCAGACCGGTAAAATCAATTTCCAGCTTGCCCTGGTATTTTGTAATAAGCTTGAAAATTTCCTTGAGCATGGTCTGATCGATACGCGAAAGCTTCTTGGGGTTAATGTAGTTGTCAGGCTTTTTATTTTCGTCGACGACCGCCGTAATCTGGCGCACGAAGCGCAGCTGCATCATAAAACAATAGGATTGCTCGAGCTCGCCGAATTCTTCCCATTTCAGCACCTTTTTCAGGTTGAGCTGCCGCAGCCGCTCCAGGGTGTTGGTTTCTTCGATACCGTTTTTCAACGCATAAATACGGGCAAAATCCACGATGGGAACCAGAGCACTTTTAATGTCAAAAGCGTCACGATGCTCACCCTTGGATTCCACCACGAAATTGCGAAAAAAACCGATAGGCGGTTTGAAGTGCAGTGCATTTTCGGTCAGGTGCCGGAAAAACCCGACCCAGCCGCCGAGCTGGCTGAACAGGTATTTTCTAAGTTCGGTGATCAGCGCCATTTCGCCCCAGGCACCCCGGAAATCAAAAAATATGCTGGATTGCAGCAGGTCTTTCGGCTCGGCGGCATGAATCCAGCCGTGAAAATCTTTTTTCCAGGCTGCCAGCGGCTGGCACCAACGGGGATTTTGTGCCATGATGCCCCCTTCGCAAAAGGCGTACCCGGCCTGGTTCAGCCATGTGCAGACTTTTTCGCCGAATCTCAGGAAGTACTCTTTGGCCCCGACCTCCGCTTTCTGATCCACATCTTCGAAAACAATGGCATTGTCCTGGTCGGTTTTAAATGTCTGTTCCCGGCGGCCTTCACTGCCCAGGATCATGAAGGCAAAACGTGCCGGCGGCGGGCCCATCTCATTGAGTGCAAACTGGATCAGCTTTTCCAGCACCACATCGGAAATTGTGGTGATCAGCCGCGTCACATTCTGGGCCTTCGCGCCGCTGCTGATCAACCCCTTGGCCAGGTGCGGCAGTCGGCTCTGAACATCGGCAAGTTCGTCCACCGCGGTGGCATTCTTAATCTGGCGGGCCAAAAACAAGGGTGATTGTCCCTGGGCATTGAGCAAATCCTGGTTGGTCAAAATACCAATAACCTGTCGATTTTCATCTGTGACGGCCAGGTGCTTGATGTCTTGCTGCAGCATGGTCATCAGCGATTCAAAAACCATGGCCTGGGAGGAAACCGAAATCAACGGTGAAGACATGATTTCAGAAACCGGGCGTTGAATATCGCAGCCGGTGGCGATGACCTTATTGCGCAGATCATTGTCGGTGATAACCCCCACGTAACGCTCATTGGCATCCTTGATAAAAATAGAGCTGCATCCGTGCTGCTTCATCACCAGGGCCGCCTGCTGAATCGTGGTCTTCGGGTCGCAAAACACGATGTCAGGCTGAAGCACACTGGTCACCGGCTGGTTGAAAAAAGGCGCCGTGTCGTCTTTGGACTGGATGCTCTGGACGATAATGGACGCATAGGATTTGTTCAGCATGCGCTTGCCGAAGGTGTCGGTAAAATACTCGCTGAAATGCTCGTGGGCTTTGCTCAAATCGAGAAACACCTTTTTGGGCAGCAGATAAACATAAGTGTCTTCTATGGTCCGCAGGGAGCGCACGGCCAGACCACTGTTGAGCAGTATGGAAATGCCGCCGAAAATATCACCTTCTCCCAGTTTGCCTTTTAAAATGGTCTGCCCGTTTTTTTCATAATAACGTTCCGCAGCACCTTTTTGAAAGATATACAAATGATCCAGCTGCGTTTGCCCCTGGACACACAGGATACTTCCACTGGGATAATGGGCCAGGGACATTTCGTCGGCCGCCTTTTCCAGCAATTCTTCGGAAAGAAAAGAAAACGGTACGGTCTGGGATAAAAAATTTTTAGCCTGGGTGCTGCCAATGATGGCGGCATAGGATTCATCCAGCATCCGCTGACTGAACGCATCCACAAAGTACTGGTGAATTTTACGGTAATGGCTGCTGAGCTCCAAAAATCGTTCTTTAGACAGCATGTAAAAAGAGGCGTCCTTTTCAACGGTTACCGTCCGGATGGCGACCCCGGCATTCATCAGCAGCGAGATCCCACCGAAGACATCTCCCGGCTGCAAGTTGCCGCTTAAAATCTTTTCTCCCTTCACATTGGTATAAAAAAGCTCCAGGGCGCCGCTTTTTACAATCATCACCTCTTTGACCCTCGTTTTTCCCTGGTGGGCCAGGATACTTCCCCGACGGGCCTTTTTGACACGCACATGGGCGGCGATCTCTTTGAGCTCCTGTTCCGGAAGGGTTCCAAAAAGGGGGGTCGTCGATAAAAACTGCAGTGCCTGGGCACTCATGGCTCCTCCGCGTCTCACAACATCATATGTCTCATGGTCGGATGTTGTTTTTGATGTTAAATCAATTTTAAATACACCATTGCATAAATATGATAACAAATAAGAATCTCACCGCAGAGCTCGCAGAGAGCGCAGAGAAAACCTAAGATATAGGCCGGCTCCACCGGGAACGGTCATAGTGTTTTGCTGCTCTGCGTTCTCTGCGAGCTCTGCGGTTAATTATCAAAGTCCCGGGAAACGTAACAATATTTGTGCATATAGGCACTAAGGGCTCGCTGATTCTAGCTAACATGGATCGTACCGGTTTCCAAGAAAAAACCAACCGCCCGCATCCGTTGACAAGCCCATGCTGGCGAATTTTTCGACCACCGGACAGGCCATTGATTGACAGTGTAGCCGCGATGGCCTATAAAAAGATCAAGGAATCAGACCCATCATTCGTCATTCAAGCATACTGCCTCAATTGGGGCGTCAGAACTGCGAGGGGGGTCCATGGCTGATGATCGATTAAAAAATGAACGACTGGCTGCCATTTTTATAACGGGCCTGGTCCTGTTTAGCTACCCGCTGCTGTCCCTGTTCAATCTCGGTGTCCGATTGCTTGGAATTCCCCTTCTTTACATTTACCTGTTCAGCGCCTGGCTCGCTATTATTGTGCTGACAGCCTTGACGACAATGGCCGGGAGGCGAACCTGAAATTATAACGGCATCTGGTAAGACCTCAGGCGATCAATTGGGTGGGACAGTCCATGTTACAGACGGGAACCATTCTCCTTTTCTCTTTCGGGTACATCGGTTTGCTGTTTGCCATTGCCTATTTCGGCGACCGGGCCGCCGAGGCCGGCCACAGTATCATCAGCAACCCGTATATTTACACCCTTTCCCTGGCGGTCTACTGCACGGCCTGGACGTTTTACGGCAGCGTGGGACGTGCAGCCGCCACAGGCCCGGGATTTTTACCCATCTATCTCGGCCCCACGCTGATGATGAGCATTGGCTGGCTGGTGCTGCGCAAAATCATCCGCATCAGCAAAGCCAACCGCATTACCTCCATTGCCGATTTCATCGCCTCCCGGTACGGCAAAAGTTCCGTACTGGGGGGCATGGTCACAGTAATGGCGGTGCTGGGTGTCGTTCCGTACATCGCACTGCAGCTCAAGGCCATCTCCGCCAGTTACCTGCTGGTCAATCAATACCCGCAAATCGGGCTGACCCACATCCTGATGGATACCCCTTTTTTCCACGATACGGCACTTTACGTGGCCCTGGTGCTGGCCGTCTTCGCAATTTTGTTCGGCACACGCCACCTGGAGGCCACCGAACGCCACGAGGGCATTGTCGCCGCCATTGCCTTTGAGTCCATCGTTAAGCTGGTGGCGTTTGTGGCCGTCGGCGTGTTCGTCACTTACGGCATTTACGGCGGCATCCACGATATCTTCACCCGGGCCGGTGCCGTTGACACCATCCGCAGACTATACACCATGGATGCGAACACCGCCACCTACACCGGATGGACAATGTACATAGTCGTATCCATGGTAGCGGTCATTTGCCTGCCCCGCCAGTTCCAAGTTGCGGTGGTGGAAAATGTGGATGAAAAACACCTCAACAAGGCCGTCTGGTTATTTCCCCTTTACCTGCTGGTCATTAACATCTTTGTGCTGCCGGTGGCCTTCGGCGGGCTGCTCCAGTTTGTACCCGGAACGGTGGATGGCGACACCTTCGTGCTGAGCTTGCCCATGGCACAGCACCACCAGGTTTTGGCATTGTTCGTTTTCATCGGCGGACTGTCAGCGGCCACCGGGATGGTCATCGTTGAAACCGTGGCCCTGTCCACCATGATCAGCAACGACCTGGTTATGCCGATTTTACTGCGCCTGCCCTATTCCGTCTTTTCCCAACGCAAGGAACTCACCAGCCTGCTGTTGGCCATCCGGCGCAGCAGTATCGCCCTGATCCTGCTGATGGGTTACGCCTATTTTCATTTTATCGCCAAATTTCTTTCTCTCGTCTCCATCGGCATGATTTCTTTTACCGCCGTCGCCCAGTTTTCACCGGCCATCATCGGCGGCATATTCTGGAAAAGAGCCACACGTTTCGGCGCACTGTTGGGCCTGCTATCCGGCTTTAGCGTATGGATCTACACCCTGTTCTTGCCGTCACTGGCCGAAGCCGGCCTGTTCTCCCAGCTGTTTGTGCTTGAGGGTCCCGGCGGCATCTCCCTGCTCAAACCCTACGCGCTTTTCGGTCTCGACATCGGCCTGACGCCATCGGATCGTATCGCCCACGCAATTTTCTGGAGCCTGCTGGTCAACATCGCCGGGTATGTAGGCGGTTCGCTTTTCAGCCGGCCTTCCGCCCTGGAGCACACCCAGGCCGCCCTGTTCGTCGACGTGTTAAGTGGCACCGCCGTTGTCGACCGTTCCACCCTGTGGCGCGGCAAGGCTTCCGTCCCGGAGCTTATTAAATTGCTCAGCCGTTTTCTGGGAGAACAGCGCACAGCAGAGGTATTGAAGCATTACACGCAAAAGCACCGCATTGCACGGGTTGCAGATATTCCGGCCGACGCAAATTTTGTAACTTACACCGAGCAACTTCTGGCAGGTGTTGTCGGCTCGGCCTCCGCGCGCGTGCTCGTATCTTCCGTGGCAAAGGAAGAGCCCATCGGGATCCGGGAAGTAATGGATATCCTGGATGAAACCCGGCAGGCCATTGCTCACAGCAAGGGACTGGAAAAGCTGACCGTCGAACTCAAGGCCGCCAACGAACGCCTGCAGGAACTCGATGAGCTGAAAAACGAATTCATCTCCACCGTTACCCATGAACTGCGAACTCCTCTGACGTCTATCCGGTCCATATCCGAAATATTGAACGAAAACAGAGACATCGAACCTGAAAAACGTCTAAAGTTTTCCCGGATCATATTAAAAGAAAGCGAACGGTTGTCACGCTTGATCACCCAGGTGCTGGATTTTCAAAAAATCGACTCGGGTCTCATGGACTGGCAGGTGCAGCCGCTTCATTTCGAAGAAGTGCTTGACGATGCCCTGCAGGCCACCCGGCAGCTCATCGGCGACAGCCGCATTCAGCTGCAAACCGCACTTACCGCCGATCTGCCCGCCATCGACGGTGATCGCGACCGGTTGATCCAGGTCATGGTAAACCTGATCTCAAACGCCGTGAAATTCTGCCGCCAACCGGGCGGTCAAATCGTAATCCGCGGATATGTGAAAGACACCAGCCTGACCGTGGAAGTGCAAGACAACGGCATGGGCATCGACCCCCGGGACCAGAAAATTATCTTCGAAAGATTTCGCCAGGTAACAGATGCCACCCGGGGGCGGCCCCAGGGTTCCGGCCTCGGGCTTGCCATCACCAAAAGCATCATTGACTATCACGACGGACGGATCTGGGTTACCAGCAAACCGCAGCACGGATCCAC
>JAOZSC010000092.1 GCA_029939875.1 Desulfobacterales bacterium | reverse complement strand
GGTATGAGTAAAAAAAAAGCGATTTTTCTGATCCTGTTCAGTTTCGAGCTGGCCGTGATCATCCCCCTGGCAATTGCCATGATACCCCATGCGGCCCGCACCCGCTATATTTCCATAAACGCCAGAAAGTACGGCTATTCCCCCGCGCGGATCATTGTCAATAAGGGCGATACGATTGTCTTAAACTTTTCCACCCTGGATGTCACCCACGGGTTTTCACTGAACGGGTACCCCATCGAACTGATGGCCAGAAAAGGCATGATGTTTCAAAAATATGCCCCTATGGATGATGCCATGCACCATATGAACGCCTTCAACCGGGTGTCGACCGTCAAGTTTGTGGCCCGCCAGGGGGGCAAGTTTGTCTTTCGCTGCACGGCCATCTGCGGTAACCTGCACCCCTTTATGACCGGAGAATTAGTTGTAAGGCCCAATACCCCTTACCATCTCTTCATGGGATTGTCTTTGTGGCTGGTATTTTCAATGTTTGTTCTTTTTCTGCGCTATACGCCTTCGCGTTTTGAAGGGTTCCAGCGACGCAATCTCCTGGAAGTATTTCCGTGGTTAAAAACGCTCGTCAAACTGCGCAGTTTCCAGTTTCTAATTATATTACCGAATTTTATTGTTTTTTATCTGTTTATCCTCAGCAGCCTGTGGGGCAGCCCGGTGGGCAACCGCAACATTGCCATTGTATTTGTGTGGATCCTGTGGTGGTTTGTGCTCAAAGCGATTATCGTGCCCCTGGGCGGCCGAATCTGGTGTGCCATGTGTCCGTTGCCGGCTCCGGCCGAATGGCTTTCGCGCCGAAGACTGGCTGCCGTCAGGTATATAAAAAAACCGTTTCGCCGACTGCATCATCGCTTCAGTGGGCTGCAAAAAGACTGGCCTGCCAAAATGCGCAATACCTGGCTGCAAAATATCCTATTTCTGACCCTGATTTCTTTTGGTATGATTTTGATCACTCGCCCGGTGGCCACCGCACTCATGTTTTTGCTCATTCTATCGATCACCCTCGTGCTGGCCCTGATTTACCGGCAGCGGGTTTTCTGCCTGTATCTGTGCCCGGTGGGCGGATTTTTAGGAACCTACTCCATGGCCTCCATGACGGAAGTGCGTGCCGTCGACCGCGGCATCTGCAAAAAACACCGGGATAAATCCTGTCTCAACGGCGGCCCGGGCGGCTGGGCCTGTCCCTGGAACCAGTATATCGGCAATATGAGCCGCAACAACACCTGCGGACTGTGCACCGAGTGCATTAAAAGCTGCCCCAAAGACAATGTCGGCATTTTCCTGCGACCCTTTGGGTCGGACAAAATCTTAAAAGGCTATGATGAGATGTTCAACGTCCTCATCATGCTGGTGGTGGCCATTGCCTTCAGCATCACCATGCTGGGGCCCTGGGGTTTTATCAAGGATGCGGCCAACGTGACCGAAAGCCGGCAAATCCTGCCTTTCCTAACCTACCTGGCCGTCATCTGGAGCTGTGCGCTGGTGGTCTTTCCGGGGCTTTTCATGCTGACGGCCAGAGGTGCCAACCGCCTGGCCGGAAAACAGGTGGACAACCGCACCCTGACCCTGCGGTTGGCATATATCCTGGTACCGGTGGGCATTTTTGCCTGGATTGCTTTCAGTCTGCCCGCCGTGATGGTCAACTACGGTTATATTATATCCGTATTCTCCGATCCGCTGGGAAGGGGATGGGATCTTCTGGGAACTGCAAATTCCCATTTCAAGCCTTTTTTGCCGGCATGGATTCCCGTAATTCAAGGCACAGTACTGCTGGCAGGCCTTTACTTCGGGTTGAGCCGCGGATATTTGGGGCTTAAAAATTTATTGCCGGATCACAAATTGCGGACCCGGGCCATGATACTGCCGGCCCTTTTTGCACTGGCAGTAATCAACATCCTTTTAAAACTTTACATGGGATAGAAGTCAAAAGGCTCCGGCAAACATAGCAGCCGCTGCATAAAATCCGGTGTCGTCATTTTTTTGAACGCGATCAAAAAAGGGCGCCGTCCAGCGCCGCAGGTGGTCTCTTAAAAACTCGTAATCCGGCTGGACTTGCGCATGGGATGTCAGGGTTGTCAGCAAGGCAAAAAATTCCAGCTCCACGGCGATATGATCGGCCAATTCGCTGGTTTGGAACCCGTATTCATTATACAACTGATTCAACCGGACCGTTGATTTTCCCATCAGGGTGCCTTCAAGATAAAACGATCCATAGGGCGGGCAGGCAATCTCCGGCAGCGCATTGACAAAAAGACGCACATAGGCCGCCTGCAGGGCTGTTAAATCGTTTTGCGATAACAAACCCGGCCGCTGCCGGCCGGCGGGGCAGATACAGTCCAGATCATGCTGCGCCGGCCACTGTTCCGGATAGCTGAAAATCCGGGACAGGGCCTGAAGCCGCTTGAAATCGTGTGTGTCATCCATCATGTCGACTCCTTTTGCGCGTTTACAATGGGCAGCCGGTCAATGGCAAATAAAATAAGAAAGCCCACGTAGGCCAGCACCCCGGCAACAATGGCAATTTCAATGGCACTGGGAAAGTACTGCCAGCTGGTCACAAAAGTATTTCCCAGGGGGTTATATTGACCCGAGGCAATGGGCATCGACCACTGCATGTCCTGCGTGCCCAGGGGGGCAATGGTCAGGGGCACCCGGTCAAAAGCGCCCGGCATCAGCAGGAAGCGATGGACAAAAATTCCCGCCACCAAAAGGATGCAGGCGCTGACCATGGCAGCACCGCTTTTTCGAACCTTCCCGTTTAAAAGCAGGATGACGCCCGCCAGGGGGGCCAGCACCTCAAAGACATGGGCCGGGAGATAGTCTTTAAATGTAATCGCCAAAACATCGAGAGCTTCCGTTGATCCGTACCAGGCGTGGATAAAAAAATCGTTGTACATAAAAAAAATGTGGGTGAAAAAGGCCACAGCGATAAAAGTGGCCAAGGCGCGGTAAGCCGCAGTGTATTGTTCCTTGATGCCGTAAGTCAGCACGCAGACGATCAGCACCACCGCGGTTCCCGAGGCCAGGGCGGCAGCCACGAAATCGGGCGCCATCACAGCCGAATTCCACCAGTCGCGCGCGCCCTGGGTGGCAAAAATCCAGGCGGTAATCACGTGGATTCCCACAGCGGCAACCAGCATGTAAGGCGCCAGGCGCTTGGCCCATTTTTCAGAAAATGCGGCCGGATCGTCCACCTTGATGGCAATTCTGGCCAGTGGTCCCCGCAGGTCGGGCAGCATCAGCAAGTAAAGGTACAACAGGGAAAGGCCCGCATACAGGTTGAGCACAATCACATCCCACACCAGGGGAGATACAAGATTGGGATGTAGCAGCATATTATATAGCCGCACAGGTTGACCGATGTCCGGTAAGATGGCGAACATGGCCGCGGTAACATTGGCAAACGCACACAGGGCCCCGATTCTGGCAAAAGGCTTCAGGCTGGTCACACCGAACAGGTAGATCATGGAACTCAGCACCAGACCCCCGGCGGCATTGCCCACAAAAAAAGCCAGGGTGGCAACGTACAGGCCCCAGGAGTATGAATTGCGCATGTGGGTCAGAACAAGCCCTTCTTTTAGCTGGAGTCCCCAAGCCGCGAGGCCGGCCAGCATGAGAAGGCCTGTTACCAGAAAACCGATTTTTTTGCTTGTGCTCATTGTTTAGCCCTCCTTGCGCCGGGGTGGCAGATAATACACGTTGGGGCGGGTTCCTTTTTCCGGCAGCAACGTAAAGCCCTTTTTCTTCCGGATCATTTTTGAAACCTTGCTGTCGGGGTCATCCAGATCTCCCACGTGCCGGGCATTGCCGGGACAGCCCCGCACACAGGCTGGGTCCAGGCCCTTGTCGGCGTAATGGGCACAGAAATTACATTTTTCCACCACGCCCTTAAAACGCACCGGCATATAGACAAGCCGTCCGTCCAGGCGAAATTCTTCCGGGTACCCGTAGCTGTAGTCCTGCTGGTACTCATATTTTTCCATGGCCTTTTTGGGATCTTCCCAGTTAAACTGGCGCACCCCGTACGGACAGGCGGCCATGCAGTAGCGGCATCCAATGCATCTTTCAAAATCCACCATAATCATGCCGTCTTCGGTTCGATAGGTGGCTTTCACCGGGCAGACCTTCTCGCAGGGTGCATTGTTGCAGTGCTGACAGTGCACGGGAAGAAAATACTCCTCTCCTTTTTCCGGCGGTGTCAGGTGGCGGTGGCTTCCCGGGGTAAACACGCGATTCCACCAGTTTCCGGGTGGCTGGGCGTTGTGCTGTTTGCAGGCCACCACGCAGGAACGGCAGCCGATGCATTTTTCAAGATCTATTACCATGCCTCGTCTCATGCTGTAGCCCTCCTGACGTCCACCAGACATTCGTTCCACACCGTGGTCGGCGACCAGATGCCCGGGACGAAGTAAATTTCGTGCAGCGGTTTGATCCAGGGCATGGTCAGGGAGTTGTAGGATTCATTTTTTAAATACCTGGCCCACCAGCCCTGCTCAAAGATGGTCGTGCCCTGGCGGCAGCCGGGGTCAATAACGGCATAGGCTTTGGTTTTGCCCCGATTGTTATAGATTTCCACGAAATCACCGGCGTTGATGTTGCGCTGGGCCGCATCTTTGGCGTTTAAAAAAACCTTGGGCTTATTGCCCTGCAATTCATTGAGCCACACATTGTTGGAATGGGTGGAATGGACCCGGTAAAGAGAATTCTTGGTCACAAAGCGCAGCCGGTATTTTTGCCGGGCGGCCGGATCCACTCTGTACTCGGTGTCGGCAAAGGTTTCCTTTTGAACCGGCAGCTGTTCGCCCATTTCCAGAAAAAGATCTTCGTCTCTGTAAAATTCAATCCGCCCGCTTTTTAAAAACCGGGCCGTGGCTTTTAACGGCGCCGGATAGCTGCGGGGCGGGAAGGCAACCCGTTCATGGATCTGCTCGTAAAACGGTATCTGCCGGTCGTCGGGAGCTGTTGAATGCAGCCGCACCGGTCCTTTTTTGAGCATCTCCAGGGTGATGCCCCGGGTTTCAAAGCCACCGGTTTTCAGCAGTACTTCAATGATTTCTTGAGAGGCCTCATTTTCATCCAATCCCGGATAAAAGTATTTTTCAAACTCCGGGTTCAACCGTTTGGCAAGCTCCCGGGCCACCCAGAAAGCCGTGCGGCTTTCAAACATGGGCTCAACCGCCGGCTGCTGCAGCTGGAGGTAAGGATGCAGGATGGTGGCGGTGAGTTCATAATTTTCATACCAGCTGGTGGCCGGAAAAATCACATCCGACCACTGGCAGGAGGTGGTCATGGAAAAGTCAAAGGTGGCCACAAACTCGATGTCACCGGAGGCGGATCGATCCTTCAGGCGATTGGCCATGTTGTGCTGGTCAAACGGGTTGCCCCAGCCGCCGACCATGGCCTTGATGCCCTTTTTGGGATAGCGCTTGCCCTTGCCCTGGAGAAAATAAAGGTAGGGTACCCAGTTTAATTTACCCCCTGGCGCAGACCACCACTCTTTCAGGTTAAACCGGATGCGGTATTGACCCGCATAAGTTGAGATTCCGCCGCCGCTTTTTCCGATGCTGCCGGTTAAAACCGGCAGCAGGGAGATGGCACGCCCCTTGAGATCCCCGTTGTACCACTGGTAGTTGCTGGCGCCGTATACGGCATGCAGGGGCGTGTTGGCGGCTGCTTCCGTGGCGATGCGCTCGATCTGTTGTGCCGGCACATCGGTAATGGCCGCGGCTTTTTCGAGGCTGTAATCGTTGAGCATCTCCTTGAGTTCGTTGAATACGGTACGCACCTGAACCCGGCTGCCGTCGGTCAACTCCACGGTCAGCGCCGCTTCGAGGTCGGCTCCCGAGGGATCCAGCCGCTCGGGATTTAAAACCGCAAGACCGGCGGCAGTCTGGATAACAAAAAAGGAACGGTAATCCGGAATTTTTTGATCGGCGGCCTGCGCTGACAGGGATTTTACATCTTCGGCCCGCAGCCGTTTGCCGTTGTCCATTCGCACTAGGATGGGAAAATCGGTGAAATCCTGCAGAAATTTTTCATCGTATAGTTTTTTCTCGATGATCACCCGGGCCATGGCCAGACCCATGGCGGCATCGGTGTCCGGTTTCAAGGCAACCCATTCATCCGCCTTGGCCGCCGTTGAGCAGTAGTCGGGGTCAAAAACCACCAGCTTGCCGTTGTTTTTGGCGTTAATCAGGTTGTGCGCATCGGGCAGGCGGGTCTGGATAATGTTGGAGCCGAATACCATGGTGTAGCGCGCATTGGGCCATTCCAGGGACTCCAGCTCTTCGGTCTGCACGCCGAAAGTCATGGGCCAGAACATGGGCAGATCCCCGTTCTGGTCGTATCCGTGGTGGATGCTCCAGTGGGCCAGTCCGGCCAGGCGCACAAAAGCCCCTTTGTGCACGTAACCTGTGCCGGGCACCTGAACAGTCAGAGCGACGGCCTCCGGACCGTATTTTGCCATAATGCCTTTAAGCTTTTCAGCGGTATAATCCAGGGCCTCTTGCCAGCTCACTTTTTTAAACTCGCCGCTACCCCTTTCACCGGTTCGAATCAGCGGATATTTAACGCGGTCCTTGCCGTAAACAAGGTTCATCATGGAAAGACCCCGCAAGCATCCCCGGGGATTGTATCCCTGCTCCGGATAATCTGCAGCCTGGATAATGGTGTTGATCCGTCCGTTCGAAACATGGATATTGAACCCGCAGGCGCCGGTGCAGTTGGGCGAGCAAGTGGTGCGGGTAACCGTCGGGGCATCGTCGGACCGGGCGGCTGCCGCCTCCCCAACATAATTGAGCAACCTCATGTCCAGGGTTGCCGCCGCACCGGCCGCAAGCCCCATTTTGAGGAAAGATCGCCGTTTGAGGTTCATAACTTCCTCCTTTAATCTGGCTGGAACACCTGCCGGCATCCCGGTTGGTAAACTGGTATCAGAAACCTTAAATCATATCAACTTACTATGATTTAAGGTTATAATAACGGCCCCGTAAAAAAGCAAGCGTTAAAGGATTACCGCACAAGGTTCGGATGGGAATGACTAGAAGCTATCTCAAAAAGTCTGCTGCTGTGGATAGCATTAAATAGCGGAAAATAAAAAAAGGAATTGACTTAAGTCAAAAATTGCCCGCAGGTGCAATTTTGGAAAAAATTTCAACCCCACCAAGGGGCGATGATTCAGCTGCTTTTTTAATGCAATGAGCGTTCTGCACGAACGTCCCCTTGATTCTTGATTCTCCTTTATCCTTTGGCTCCGGGCGTCTTGCGGGGATAGAGCGCTGCTTTCATCCCTGAATAACGGTCATCCCCATCAGGGGCCAGAGAAAGTAAACCGCAAACCCGAGGACAACCATCAAAATAATGCTGGCGGGAATGCCGTAGAGAAAAAATTCCCCGGTTGTAAACTGTTTGGAGTCATACGCAATGGCATTTGGTGCAGCTCCCACCAGCAGCAAAAACGGCATCCCGGCCGTCACCAGGGCTGCAAAGAGAATGACTTCAGCGGCAACTCCCAGATAAGGTGCGATGACGAACGCCACCGGCAGTGATATGGCAATGGCGGCCACATTCATGATGAAGTTGGTCATGATCAGCACAAAAAAGGCGATCCCCATCACAAAAACGAACCAGTTGGCCTCCTTGAACATGGCAAGCCAGTTTACGGCCAGCCATTTGGCTGCTCCTGTGTCCCACAGGCAAAATCCAATGCTCATGGCGCCCGCAAACAGTAGGATAATGTTCCATGGGACTTCCTCGAGATCGCTGATTTCGAGTATTTTGAAAAGAAAAAAGAGGATCGTGGAAATCAGAATAATGGCCGACTTGTCGATGGGCTCCAAAGCGGGAATAAAGGAACGCAGAGACATGGTGAGAATACATCCGCCGACGATGACCAGGGCCAGGATCTCTTTTCTGGTGATGGCACCCATCTGGGCGTTGAGAGTGGTTACTTTTTCCTTGAGCCCGGGAATGACCTTCTTTTCAGGTTTGCACACCACCATGAAAAACACCCATAACAAAAAAACCATCAGCCATCCGATGGGAAACATGTAACGGCTCAGTTCGAAAAAAGAGATGCTTTGCCCGACAATATCGTTGTAAAAACCGATTGCCACCGCCCCGCGCGCTGCGCCCAGAAGAGTTACGATGCTCCCGGCTCCGGCCACGTAAGCCATCCCCATAAACAGTCCCTTGCCGAATTTTGTTTT
>JAOZSC010000091.1 GCA_029939875.1 Desulfobacterales bacterium | reverse complement strand
AGCCTGTGGTACACCGGGGTCATGCCGGCCAAACGGGCGATATCGCTTTTAACATCTGCCGGTCGGACATCGGGCGTTCCGTTAAATACCTGGGCTGAATAGCTAACCTTGATCAATTCAATTTTATTGCTTGCAATAATCCGGAAATGATCCAGTGTTGTGTCCAGGTTTGCCGGCAAAATGTGCCGGGTACCAAAATTGTTGACAAAATAAACCCCGATCGCTTCGCCGGCAGGTTCCGCCAGATGACGTTTCACCGCGTCAGCCTGGAAGATGAGGGCGATTTCCAGCTCCTGCCGCTCCTGCCGGAGCATCTGGGCATAGGATTCGACCATAAACTGCAACCGGTCTGTGGCCCGTTGGCTTAGATTTTTCCGGGCCCGGGATACCAGTTCGTTGCCGAGCAGTTGCACGCCTCGAATCCCGAATATCCGCATGGTCCCTACCGGGACCAGGGCAATAAGCAGCAGCAGTATCATCAGCTTCCAGCGATATCGCATGGACGCGTTCCTTATAGAAACGATAAAATTAAGAGGCTCTTCTCCAATTTAGTTGGAGAAGAGGGTTCAGGGATTCAAGGGGTCAAGGATTCAAGGGTTTGTTTTCTAAAGACTTTATCAGCGCTTTTACACGCTGTCGACTTGCGCTATGTCAAATCCCATAAAGATTTTTCAATTAAATCAAAATTTCCGGTTAACAATATCTGTGTATGCAAGTTGATCTGACTTGTGCCAGATTTTCAACTCTTGGTAATGTTGTGGCCCTTTACCCGCCTGTTTCATTGCGGGTCACTTGAACCCTGGAATCCTTGAACCCTTGGACCCTCTGCGATAAAACCTTCTAATTTCGAAATTTTGCCATAATTGACTTCAACTAATCGTGAGATGATCCAATTAAGATAACCTTTATTTACCGGCACCGAGCCATGTCTATGGAAATATCGAAGGCGGCCGTGATTGTCAACGGACACTTTTTCATATAGTGGTTATCGAATTGGCGATGTGATTGTCACGGGGCCCATTGGCAAATGACAGGCAAACGGGTTTTGCCGACACCTTGCCGCTAAAATTATCCTTGTCAATGAGTATGATTTAATAGTAATAATTATTGGTTGGTAATATATTAAAATTCATGCAGGGCGTTTCATTTCCCCACTGCCGGTATTGGTTTAAAAACGGCCAGGGATCAAGGAGCTTGCAATGGCAGAAGCCGAAATTCCGATTGTCAAACGATCGTTGTTTTCCTGGATATTTCCGGGAAATTTGAAATACCAGCTGCTGCTTCTGTTGATTATCGTCATCATGGTGTTTGCGCGGGTCTTGCCGCTGGAGATGCAAAAACGCATTGTTAATGAAGCCATTAATTTAAGAAACATCGATTTGCTGTTTCGCTATTGCGGGCTGTACCTGGCGGCCGTTGTTCTTGCCAGCGGGCTCAAATACCTGACGGCTGTTTTTTCGACCCTCATTGCCCAGACAACAACGGCTCGCATGCGAAAAGAGCTGTACCGCCATATCCTGACGCTGCCGCTCAGCTTCTTCAGGGACACCCAGCCCGGAACCGTTGTCAATGCCCTGAGTACGGAGTTGACCCTGCCCGGAAATTTTGCGGGCATAGCGGTGGCCTCCCCCGTGACCAACATTTTGACCCTGCTGGCGTTTGCCGGCTACCTGTTCTGGCTCAATCCGCTGTTGGCGGGGGTGTCTTTGAGCATTTATCCGCTGGTGCTTTTTTTGATTCCGGTGCTGCAAAGAGGTGTCAATCGTGCCAACAAGCGCCGGGTGGATGCCGCTCGAAAATTTTCCGCCCGGGTGGCGGAATCCATTTCCGGTATCCACGAAATCCACGGCAACGGCGCTTACCGTATCGAGAGCCGCAAATATGACAAGCTGGTGGACCGGTTGCTGAGAATCAGGATTGCCTGGAGTCTGTACCGTTTTGGCGTCAAGGGCGTCAATAATTTTTTCACCGGCCTGGGACCTTTTCTGGTGTTTATTCTGGGCGGCTATCTGACCATCAAGGGACAGCTGGAGCTGGGGGCCCTGGTGGCGTTTTTATCCGCCCAGGAAAAACTCTACGATCCATGGAAAGAACTCATCGAGTTTTACCAGGTTTACCAGGACGCCAGCGTCAATTACAAAAAGACCACACAGTTTTTTGACGTGCAGTCCGATTATGCCCTCGAGCCCCGGGATCGCGAACCCTTCGAACTGGACGGCAGCCTGGAGGTCAAGGACCTGTCCTTTGTCACCGACAGCGGCATCCGGCTGCTGGATGGCATCAACCTGTCGCTCAAGGCCGGTGAGCACCTGGCGCTGGTGGGATTTTCAGGCAGCGGCAAAAGCACCCTGGCGCTGTGCATCGGTCAGCTGTATAAATATACCAGCGGCAGCGTGATGATCGGCGACCGGGAAGTCTCGGCGCTTACCAAAAAAGATATGGTCAACAATATGGGCATCGTGGCGCAGAGCCCCTTTATTTTTGACGGCAGTATCGAGGAAAATATTCTTTATTCCTGTCAGGCTCTGGCCAACGGAAACGAGCAACCCTCAAAAGACGGCGTCCCCACCCTGGATGACATTATCGCCACGCTGCACCAGACCGGTATTTTCGTGGACATTCTGCGCTTCGGCTTGAACGCTTTTTTGAATCACGATAAAAATGAAGACCTGGTAGAGGTGATCATCCGCGTGCGCAAAAACTTTCAGCGTGACTACGGCGCCGATCTGGCGGATTATGTCGAATTTTTCGATGAAGACAAGTATCTTTATTATTCCAGTGTCGATGAAAATCTCACCTTCGGCACCCCCAACAAAGAACAGTTTACCGAAGCCAATCTATGCAAAAATGAATATTTTCTGAAATTTTTAGACCAGGCGGATCTCACCCGACCGCTGTTGAGCCTGGGGATCAATCTGTGCCGACAAACAGTCGATATTCTTGGAAATCTGCCGCCGGATGCCGTATTTTTTAAACAAAGCCCGATACGTGCCGAGGAACTGGATGAGTTTAAAGTCATGGCGATGAATTTGAAGAAAAAGAAACTTCACCAGCTGGAAGCGCAAGACCGCCGCAGACTTCTGGACCTGGCCCTGCGGTATATTCCCGGGGTCCATAAAATGGTCGGTTTGTCGGAGATCCTGGAGACCCTGATACTGGAAGGCCGGGCGTTGTTTCGTGAAAAAATCACCGCCGATGACCCGGATGCATTTTCTTTTTACCAGGCCTCGGAATACATTTATTCCCAGACCATTTTGAACAATATCTTTTTTGGTAAAACCAAAACTTCCAGCTCCCAGGCCCAGGAGCGCATCGACCAGAGCATCATTCAGTTGCTGATCGAAGAAGACCTGCTGGAAGCCATTATTGAAATCGGCATGCACTTCGAGGTCGGCAGCAAGGGAGACAAGCTGTCCGGCGGTCAGCAGCAGAAACTGGCCATTGCCCGGGTCTTTTTAAAGGCCCCCAGGCTATTGATCATGGATGAAGCCACATCGGCTCTGGACAACAAATCCCAGGCACGCATCCAGAACCTGCTGGAAACCCGCTGGAAGAAAAAGAGCACCGTGGTTTCCGTTGTCCACCGGTTGGACACCATTAAAAATTATGACAAGGTGGCGGTCATGAAAGCCGGCAAAATTCTCGAAGTGGGCACCTATGACGAACTGATGTCCCGGAAAGGAGCGTTGTATGAGCTCGTTGGAAAATAATTCGGTTCCCGCCAGTGAGTTTCAGCAGAACCTGACCTTGTTGCGGCAGATCTATTTTTTCTCCGGGCTGCCACTTGAAACCCTTAAGGTTTTCGCGTATCTTTGTACCAGGGAAAAATTTAGAGCCCGGGAGTTCATTTTTCGCCAGCAAGAAGACGACGGGCAGGCGTTCTATATCCTGGAGGGCCAAGCGCAACTGGAACGTACCGTCGAGGGGCAAACCACAACGGTGCGCAGCTGTGAAATCGGAGAGTTCATAGGCGGCTTGACGCTGCTGGGTGATCGGCGCCGGCTTTTTTCCCTGAAGGCGGTCACGGAGACGACCTGTCTGGTCCTAAACCGGGAAAAATTCAACAAAACCATGGAGCAGTTCCCGAATTTGATGATCAAGATTTGCAAGGCCGTGGCTCAGCGCATTGACACCTGGGAGCAGCGGTTCCTCGCCGATCGGGTCGATCAGTGTGGGGAGTGCCTACCGATGCTGGGTGTGACGCTTATCTGAAAAAACAACCTGGGGCCGCAGCCGGTTGCCGGCATTTAAGGCAGCCAGTTTTCAAGCGTTTCAGTTTGTTCAAGGTCCCCACGAACGGGCAGCGGGACTTCGCATCTGTTTTTATAAAAAGGGTGCTCAGCAAGGTGATCGTTTATGAAGAAAAAAGCGTATTTTTTCGAGCTTAAAAACTGTCTTTCCGAATTGGATACCCTCTGCGAGAACCTGGAAAAGTACGGTCGGCAGATCGGACTTTCCCCAAAAATGATATTTGAACTTAACCTGGCCCTGGACGAATTGTTTACCAATATCATTTCTTATGGCTTGAAAGACGACCGGGACCACCTTATCAGGATCACCCTGACCCCTGAAAAGGAGGTGCTTGGCCTGTGCGTAGAAGATGACGGCATTGCGTTTGACCCGACGGAATGTGACCAGCCGGATGTCAGTTGTTCCGTGTCACAATGTAAAATCGGGGGCTTGGGAATCCATATCATTAATAAACTGATGGATGAAATTTGTTATGAGCGCTGCGGGAATAAAAACATTTTACGACTGAAAAAAAGATTTATCAAAAACGGATCCTGATCGGAGGATTTAAGAACACTTCTTGAAGTGATCTCAAATACTGGCGAAACACACCACTTGGAGGATGGCAAATGGAAATTATCGAAGAAAAACAAGACGGCGTCCACATTTTTAAGCTTGCCGGGCGCTTGGATTCAAATACGTCCCAGGGGTTTGAGACGGCAATTTTTCAGGCCATCTCCGACGGGTCAAAAAAAATTGCGATTGATTTTAAGGAGCTTGACTATATTTCAAGCGCCGGTTTGCGGGTCATTTTAAAAGCCACCAAGGCCGTTAACCGCGAAGACGGCAAAATTATGCTGTGCGCCATGCAGGACTATGTCAAGGAAGTCTTTGAGATTGCAGGTTTTGATTCCTTTCTGCCGATAGTTGCCACCGTGGACGAGGCGCTCACGCAATTGTAAAATGTGGCTTCGGTAAAGGGCCAGCCGGTCTGTTTTATCCCATCATCGCAGGCCGAGGAGACCGCGTCGTCCCAGTTCCTTGATGAATCGGGTCACGGAAACCTCGGCCTCTCTGTTTTCCAGGCGGTGAGCCCGGGCAAAAAGCTCAATTACCTGGCTTACCGAACGCTGGCCATCGAGCAAATCCCATACAGACGTGCCCAGAACATCCAGTTGGAGTTTTTTGGTTTGCCGGCTTGTCGGTGCGGCTCCCAGGCGCCTGGCGATGGCGGCAGCCAGCGGTCGCAGGGTCAGCGGATATTCAATGAGCACTTCCCCGGTTTCCAGGCGGACCTCGGTGATATCGTTGCTTTTGACCGGCTTGTAATGCAGGGCCGTGGTACGGGACAGTTCGGGGGCGGGTTTTCTCTTAAACAGTCTCATAGTCCATACAAATGCGGTCTAGCTGGCGTTCATCCAGCGGATGTCTGCTTGCGGCCCGTACGGCGAAAATGCGGTTTTTTTCTTTCAACAGCCACAGGCGGTACCAAAAAAATGATAACTGCGGCTTGAGCCGGACGATCCATTGCGGCCAGCCGGCTGACGGTGAAGTGCGCCACTCGATGCCTTGGTGCCCGGCGACGGTTGTCGCGTGCGGCCGGCCCCCGGAAAATTGTGCAATGGTCCCGGCAAACCGGGCCAGATCGCCCTGGCCCAGCAAGGCAGCGGCCGGAGCCCAGCGGTGCAAGTGGATCGTTTGGTTGTTGTCTGTGAATTCGAGTTCAAATTTGCCGGCATCAAATCGAAAGCGGCGCAGTTGTAACGATTGCGGCAGCTTCGCCCGGATATCGAAAACAGACCAGACAATCTGCCCATCGCAAGGGTGATCGCGAAAAGACTTGAGCACTGCGAGAATTTTTTTTTCATCGGCACCCGGGGAGGATCGAAAAAACTGGATCAGGGCGGCATTGCGGCAAACCGGGCAGTACAGGCTAACTCCCCGGCCCTCGGCAGATGCTCCCTGCCACTGAAATCCACCGGTTTCAAAATCGGCCAGCGCTGTTTTCCAGTCGGCCGGCAGCGACCACGGGACCACCCGCCCTTTGGCTCGTCTGGAATTGAGCACGGCCAGTCGCTTGAGGTGGGCATTGTGGGAAAACCGGCCTTTTACCGGCCCCCATTTTACCTCCATTACCGGTCCCTGTCCGTTGTCAAGTCTCAGGTGGCGTCTGCCGATCTGGTCGACTTCCCAGCCCGACGGGCATTGAAAGTGGATGGCGTTCCAGGCGACGTCTTTACATTCTTTCATCGCGGCACGTAAAGATCCCAGCTTGACAATCCCGGGTTTACGACTTTCCATTCCCGCTGCCGGAGAATTTCCCGCCTGTCGAGGGCCTTTTTTAAATAACACTGGCGGTCTTTTTCGATCAGGCTGGTCATGGTGAGCTTGATGGCGTTGCCTTTTTTTTCTTCACTGTCCATTGAATTGTGTTGCAGGCTCAAGCTGATGCGCTGGCCGTCATTGTCCACAAAGGACCATTTCCAGGCGATGAGAATGTGAAAGGCATCTCCCCGGTATTCATCCGGCTCGCCGTACTTGTTTTTAATCCGTTTGAGCAGTTTTTCGAAAAACTTTTTGCTCGCGTCGGTATACTTCAATTTAATGCGCACGATATGCCCCGGTGCCGCACAGGTGGCAAAAGCGATCAAGCCGCTTTTGATGCCGGCAATCGGCTGTGTCTCCACCACTTCAATGTTTTCCATGTGTCGGATGGGCAGGGCGGTTTCCATGATAACGAAATTCTTGAATTCGGCGATATCACGGTTTAAAACAAATCCGCCCACCGCATGGGGGACCTGGCCGGCCTGGCAGACGCCGGCGATCCACAAAAATGCCAGGGCGCTGGCAACAATCAGTTTCTTATTCATAATCACTCCTTCGATTGGCTTTAATTCTTCGCCATTGTAAATATTGGTCCAATATTAGGAGATCGAGGCCCGACTCATTTATATAATGACAATAACCATTGAATTGTCAATCGACAATTTACCTTAATGTTACAACGTTGGGGTTAATAGGCCAGCCGTCCCAGAGACTTGAGAATCAGGGTAATTCCCATGGCAAACATGCCGGTCAGACCGATGCCGCAGGAAAAGCCGGCCAGTAGCACCGGGGCATACTGCCGCCACATGGCACCGTAACGCTTGAGGAAAAAAAAGCGTCCCAGCATGGCCCCCACCACTTCCAGAATCAATCCATGGGGCGTACTCTGGCCCAGGCCGCGCACCATGCCGTATACCAGCATGATGGGCAGGCCGAACAGGGTTAAGATTCCGTAAGTGACGACTCCCAGGCCCACGCCCGCCAGGATATAGACAGCGCTGAGGGCCTGGTAAAAAAGGGAGTTGCCCTCCAAAGTGGAGGTCTGCATCAACAGGGTGTTTAAAGCCTGTAAATGCCAGAGTTGCTGAGCATAGGGATAGTTGCTGGACGGGATGGGCGCCAGTCGCCAGATGAACTGGGAAAACAGCAGGCTGGCGATCATGACTACCGGGAAAACCACGATTTCCGACTTTATGATGCCGCGGATACTGGTTCCGGTCAGTTCGATTTCACGAAAACTGACCGTGGCCTGTCCGTAATTATGGATTGGTATGGGTGCATACCAGATCTCGATTCCCTGATAGCCGAAGTATTTGGCACCGGCAATAAAGCTGGCTTCGCGTACCAGCGGAAGGCTTACAAATTGCCCGGCGATGCCTTCCATGCGGGCGGTGATGTAAGAGACGATCGGCGTATAAATGAAACCGTAAGCCAGGAAAAACACCACCGGAAAACTGGGCACCAGCCAGACACACAGCGCGATATACGAGAGGGTGGAAAAAACATAAATTCCGATGGATATCCAGAAATTAAAATCGCCGCGTCCCGGCGGAGGGCTGAACAGGTCTTTTAAGCTGCCCCGCTGGCCGGCGTTTTTTTTGCTGAAAGAGCGCAGTACATGCCAGATGCCGATCAGGGCGATGGAAAGTCCCAGGCCGATGCTGAAGCTCATGTAAAAGTC
>JAOZSC010000090.1 GCA_029939875.1 Desulfobacterales bacterium | reverse complement strand
AAACCAGGCATTAAAGCGCAAACTGATTTTACCCTGCAATTTCAGCTAGTTCACATCCTCGTTTGATCGCAGCTTTTGCTTGACTTCCAACTTAAGAAATAATATAATAAATACAATCTGTTACGATAAAGCAAGAATGCCACATCGAAAAAAGAACAAAAATAGAATGAACCGCAACAGCTACGGCTTCACCCTGCTTGAAATGGTCGTCGTTCTAGTGCTCATCAGCATTATCGCGGCAACCGTATTCACACGGTCAATCGGCAGCGATCGAATAAATTTTGTGGGGCAGGTGGACAAGATCCGCAACCAGATCCGCTACGCCCAGTCCATGGCCATGAAGCGCGGCGAGGTGTGGGTGTTCAACTGCGACACAAACGATTACTGGCTGTCCGACATCTCTTTAAATGCCGTTGAATTTCCCCGGGAAAAAAACGCTATAATTTCATTGCCGGATCTCGGGATAAATATGAATGCCCTTAACGTTGCCTTTAAGGTTTATTTCGACCGTTACGGCAAGCCCTATCATTCCTACACCGACGACGACGACGAAGCAACCAATACCCCCGTCGCCACCGGTAATACGCTGAAAATTACGATTTCAGCTGTCGGGGATGCTTCTCTGTCGCGGGAACTGGTCATAACCCCTGAAACCGGATTAGTGACTACCAAGTAAATGAAACGCCTCCAGCTCAATTATACAGCCTCACGGGGCTTTACCCTGATCGAAGTCATCGCCACCCTGATTGTGGCTGGTATCCTGTCGGCCTTTTTCATCCACTTCATGGGCACCGCCCTGAACAACAGCTGGAAATCGGTGGAGCTGGTGGCCGGTGAAGCAGAGGCCCAGGGCAAACTCGATGAAATCATCGCTTATTATACTTCGAAGATAAACAATAATCCGGATACCGCCCTTGCGGCCGTGTTCTCACAATTCAGCGGAGATGCGACCATGCAATACATCGAGTTTGACAGTGCGGGCAATGAAAGCCCAGCGGCTTCGGGGACCAGCAACAACCTGAAAGTCACCGTGGCATCCCCCGGCAATAACCTGACGACGTTGCTGACCAAAAGCCGCAAGGATGCCGGCGACCCGAAAGTCAATTACTGATGATGAATAACCAGCGTGGCCTCATACTCGTCGAGCTCATCGCGGTGATCGTGCTGGTCGGCATCATCGCAACCTTTACCGGTTTTTTTCTTTACACCGGGCTCAACGGCTACCTGAAAGCCAAAGGATACGCCGACGGGGCCTTCAACGCGCAGATGGCCATGGATCGCATTAGCCTGGAGCTGCGAAATATCAACGAAATTCAAGGTACGCCGTCCCATACCTCCATCACGTATAAAAACGAAAATATGACCGGAACGCGGACCCTTTCCTATGTTGATGCCGAGCATCAGGTCAAGCTCAAAGTCAACGACTCGCCTGACTACCCGCTGCTGGAGGATGTTACAGCGTTAAACCTGTTGTCCTACAGTTATATGAACCTGGACGGCGACACCGCAACACCGCCAACCGAAGAGCTCGCTATTATTGATGTTGAGCTAACCCTGGAGGATATTGACAAGAAATTCACAACCCGGATTTTTCCGCGCAACATGATTGAAAAAATCTGGTAACGGCCGCTGGCATTCAGTAAGCGCGATTTTGATAAAGCCCGACGGCACTCCAAATTATTGAGATCATCATGAAACCACCCAAATACCCAAACACAAAACCCGGCCCCTGGCGGGGTCTGCTGACTCTGATTTTGCCCGCACGTGGAACCGTCCTGGTCTATCTGATCGTGGTGGTATTGATTTTCGGCGTGCTGGGGGTGATCATCATCTCCCTGTTTACCACCGCCACCACCAGCTCGGCAACGCCCAATGACGCCCGGCGGGCGGAGTATATCATGGAGTCAGCTAAGCGCTACGCTGTCAGCGAGCTGCGTAATACGAACTTTGCCACGTCCACCATCGATGCGCTCAACGGCCAGACATACAACGTCGAATCCTCGGGGGCTTTCACCATCAACGTGTTCGGGCCCTGGTTTGATGCAAATGCGGATATTAATTGTCCCATTGGCATCAGCCCCAGCCTCTGCTCCTTGCCGCTGACAGTGCCGGAAGGCAAAATTCCGGAGGGCTTTACCATCCCGGCCGGCCTGTGGGTCGTCAATTATGACCATATCGGCACCGACTTCGACCTTTATACTTCCCGCAATCCTGTTCTTGCCGGATCTAGCGTGACAGCCGGCGCCACGACACTGACGATTGCCAGCGACGGTGACATCGTCGTCGCCGAAGGCGAACGCATCTGCCTGGCGGTCAAACCCAGCAAATACAGCCAATCCCTTGCCAGCGGCGACAATCTTTATGTGCAACGGGTGGCCAAAGATTTTTTCCCAGAGTACAATGGGGCCATCAGCATCAACCGCAGAAACTACGTTTATGAGCGCCTGGTGGACACAGGAGACCCCAACGAGGTGGTGCTTGAAAACATTACCGCCGCATCTATGCCCAATGCTTTAACACCTTTGTGGTTTACTGTTACAAACCCAGGAGACAACCCATATTCGGGAGAATTTATCGTTTTATCCCCCCGCAACCACATCGTCATCCCCAGCGCTACCGTTGGAGCCGTGAAAATCACCGGGAAGCTGGAAGACGGCGTCAATCTTTACGACACCTTCCCGGCCCAGGCCATGGCCCGCAAAGCGGACATCACGGCTGACGATCTCACGAGCAATCTGTCCGAAAAGGAAACCGATCAAAATCAAAATTTTATCCAAACGGATACCGATGCCGATACGCTCAACATGGGCGGTGAGGTCACCGCGGGTGCTGGCAGTACCGAATTTGGCGCTGCCTGGTACAATGCCGATAAGAACATCGGCGGCAGGACCGACTTCTGCCGGGTGGGCGCCTGCCAATTCGACACCGGCATCCGCGCATTTTTCATCCTGGACTTTTCCGACACCGGCGCAGGGCTGGTTTTCGGCCTGGTCAACGCGTTCGATAATACCATCGATTCGGTCGGCGGGGATATCCAGGCCAGTGAACTGCTCGGATATGCGGGTGACAGCCGCCGCCGTGCCGATGGCCTTTTTTTTCTCGACGGCTGGGGATGGGGCCTGCGCCCCCCCAAAATGGGCCTTGAATTCGACACGCGTACCAACTATGACCCGCTTTTCGAGAACAATCTGGAATATTGTTCCGATAACCTGAATCTTAAAACCGGCACCCGCAATGATCCCCTGGAAAATGACAAGCACACGGTTCAGTATGTCTTCTGGGGCAGCGACAATCCCGACGATTTAAACATCCCCTGCCGGGGTTCGTCCAACAACGGGCATGTGCCGCAATCTTATGATGACAACCGTCACAATGCCCCCCAGCCATGGGTATTCGATACGCCCACCGGCAATGTCGACTCCTCGCCCGTAGCTGCGTCCGACGGCTCCATTTATTTTGGAGCCGATGACGGCAATGTTTATGGCGTCAATCCGGATGGAAACGGCAAGCCGGGTTGGCCTGTCAACGTTGCGGGCCCCGTAAAATCCTCGCCAGCGCTGAACTCTGATGAATCGGTCGTTTATATCGGATCAGACAATGGTTTTTATGCCATTGCGGCCCATAATCCCGGCGGCACTGCCAGCTGGCAACGGACTGGTATAGGCGCGGTGAAGTCGTCGCCGTCGGTTTTATCAGATAAAATTTACTTCGGCTCGGATAATGGGCATCTGTATGCTATGCAGGGTGCTGCGACCCGTTGGCAATACCCCGCAGCCAGTGATTCTCCGCTTGGCGCCGTAAAATCCTCGCCGGCGATAGCTTCCGACGGCACCATTTACTTCGGCTCAGATGATGGACATCTGTATGCCGTCCACGATGATGAGTCTTCAGCCAGCTTGCAGTGGCAATATCCGGCAACCGTCAGTATCGGCGCCATAACATCATCCCCGGCAATTGACGGTAATATCATTTACTTCGGCTCGGATGACGGGCATCTGTATGCCGTCCACGATGATGAGTCTTCAGCCAGCTTACAGTGGCAATATCCGGCAACCGGCAGCATCGGCGCCGTGAAATCCTCGCCGGCGATAGGTTCCGATGGCACCATTTATTTCGGCTCTGATGACGGCAATGTTTATGCCGTCGGTTCGGATGGAACCCTCAAGGATGGTTGGCCTTTCTCCACGGGGGACGCCGTCCAATCCTCACCGGCAGTGGACTCACAGGGTAATATTTACTTCGGTTCGGATGATGGATTTCTGTATGCCCTTTACCCCAACGGCACCCTGAACTGGCAGTATTACACAAGTGGTAATGTCAGGACCCGACCGGCAATAAAAAATTCCACGGTTTATGTGGGCACATGGAATGACGAACTGGTGGCATTGTCCCCACCAGTGGAAGTTTTTAATTTCAGAAAAAATGAAACCGCCACCGATCGTTATCTGGTCGCCTATAACGCCAGCCCGGCCGCCACCAATCCTTACCTGTACGACGACCCCGATACAGGCATCAGCGTACTGTCTCCAAACTGGCTCAGCAATCCCCTCGGCGACACTCCCAATCCTCGTCCCTGGGCAATCCGCATGGAAGTCAATAGAGAGGCCCCCGTCAGCCCCAGCCTTAATTGGCGTTATACGCTGAAAACATGGGTTCGTCAATGCGCAAACAATGACTGCCGCAATGTGACCGGAACATTTTTTAATGATACCCGGGTTGTCTATAATCCAACTAAATCTGCAAATCTCCAACAAACAATTGAATTTGAGGACCCTGATCCTGCGAAATTCGAAAACTTCCGCTTCGGCTTTACCGCCGCCACCGGTTCAGGTGAAACCCAGTCGATCACCATAAAAAGCTTCGCGTTAAGCCTCATCCGTCCCGGTGACCCGGAAATTACTGAAGATCCAGATTGGCCCTGATTCATCTCCAAAGCAGGTGCATAATTAGCCCCCACAGTGTCAAGGGGCCGTTCCCCCGACGATGTGCCCTCATCTTTGGCGCCCTGGGTCTGCGGGATTCCTCCAGAGACGGATCCTCGGCCTTGAGTTTAGCGACATTCGGGCACGCCAAAAAAAAAGCAGCGCCACTTCTCCGACACTGCTTTTGATCTTTTTGTCCACCCTTTTTATTTTAATGCAGGATGATTTCAGACGAAACTTTTAAGCTTCTTGCGGCCGATGCCGGCCAGGCCGATCAGACCGACTCCCAGCAATAAAAGTGTGGCCGGATCGGGCACCGGCACCCTGCCGCCGCCATTCGGCCGCACGATGTAATCATTGGGAAACTCTGAGCTGTAAGCTGGGTCTTCAAGGGCATCGCTCCAGGCCCCCAACCGGGCCCCCTTTGCGTAAAACACCCCCCAAACCGGTTCCCGATCTGTGGTAAGGCTATAGGACACCTCAGTGCTATCCCCCGAAGGACCAAAATCAAATTTGATTCCGTAAATAGAATTCGGCATATCCGGATTGGAGTTACCGGGATCATCGGGATACCAAATCATAGGGCCCTTGAACGGGTCTGAATCTCCGGTAACTATCAGGCCTTCCCCGTCATTGGTTGTTTCCAGGATAAAATGGGAAATCTGCGGTTCGGGTGCGTCAACAGTATAGGTGTAGCGCCACAGGGGAAGGATATCATCGTCTATGAAAGTAATATCCCACGATAGCTTAAAATCCCATATCGAATCAGGTGAAACCGTTATCCCCCCGCCTGATAAACTGGTGCGAAATCCATTAAAATCACCAAGTTCTACAGGCGTACCCCAAATAGTATCGGCAAAAGCCGGATAAGCACAGAATAAAAATAATACCAGTAAGATAACTGCAAAGAATCCTGTCAGTCTTTTCATTTTTTCCCCTCTGATTTGTTCGGCTGTTTTCCTAATTCCCCCTGGTTTGTGCGACTCTATCCCCACCTTACAATAATCTGATTAAAGCAATGCAATAATCATGCAATTTTTACTTATTTTAGTAATATAACTTTATTTCAGTAGGTTAAATAAAATAATATAGCTTTATTTCAGTAGGTTAAATAAAATATGGACCAAAATAGCGGCCATGATTGTGTCATGTTTTTCCTAACTTTATAGAATTAAGTTCACAATCGAAGGTTCATGGGAAATTTATTCGCTTATGAATTCGTAAAAAGCCAAAATTCTCAAATTTCGGACTTTTTACGAATTCATCAAAATATGTGTTTGGAAATAATTTCCTTCATGATCTCGGTGGTGCCGCCGCCGATGGTCAGCACCCGGTTGTCGCGAAACAGCCGCTCCACGACACTGCCGCGCATGAAGCCGTATCCACCGAAAATCTGCACCGCATCATAGGTTACCCGGTCGCTGACACTGCAGGCGAAATTTTTGGCCATGGAAATTTCTTTAACCCGGTTGAGCCCGGCGTCAATCCCGGCGGCCACCCGGTAGGTAAATTCCCGGCTCACTTCCACCTGGGTGGCCATATCCACGATCTTGTGACGCGTGACCTGAAACCCGGCCAGCACCTTGCCGAACGCCTCGCGCTGCCTGGCGTATTGGAGGGATTCTTCCAACGCCAGCTGGGCGGTCATGTTTGCCATAATGGCCAGTTGCAGCCGTTCGACCTGAAAATTTTCCATGATGCCGTAAAACCCCTGGTTTTCTTCGCCAATGAGGTTTTCCGCTGGCACCCGGCAGTTGTCAAAAAAAATCTCGGCGGTATCCGACGCCCACCAGCCGGTCTTTTTTAATTTTTCGGAAACCGAATATCCCGGTGTTGTCGATTCGATCACCAGCAGGCTGATACCGTGGGCTCCCGGGCCGCCGGTGCGAACCGCACAGGTAATCTGGTCGGCACGGCAGCCGCTGGTGATAAATATTTTACTGCCGTTGACAACGTAAAAATCGCCATCGCGAACGGCTGTGGCCTGCAGTGCGGCCACATCGGAACCACCGCTGGCTTCGGTAATCGCCAGAGCCGCCACCCGGTCGCCGGCCAGCACCGGTTTAACAAAGCGCTCTTTTTGTTCATCGGTGCCGCGGGCAAGAATCGGTGGCAGGGCGATGTTCAAAGATCCAAGCCCAGCCGTGATACCGCCGGAGCCGCAACGCATGATTTCTTCCCAGGCGACAATTTGAAAAAAGATGTCTCCCGGCGTCCCCCCCAGCTCCTCGGGGTATCCGATGCCCAGAAACCCGACTTCAGCAGCCTTTTTATACAGCCGGCGAGGAAATCCCCCCTGTTCCTCCCACTCGTCAACATGGGGCATAATTTCTCCGTTCACGAATTCTTTGATCGAGCGTCGCACCATGTCATGGGCCGCGCCGAAGTACTGCTGAAAAACGGCCTTTTCGGTAAATTCGAATCCCATTCACAACCTCCGCAGAAAAAGCAGGCGAGTAGAAAGCTCATCGCAACCAACTGAATTTACGATATTAATCTTAGATAGCGGGTTGCTGCCAGGCTGTCAACACATTTATTCGCCATTTTTTCGGTTACATACTCTGGCAGACTGCAATCCGGCAATTTCTTGACAAAAGCCGATGAATTCCCATAGGATGGCGAAAATGTGACTGGTTACAATTTTATCGCCCAGTAATCAGGCCTGTTTTTAAAGGCCCGAACCCTTAATGTTGCAAAACGTTGAGGTTAAATTGGAACCCGAACAAGGAGCAAATGATGAAAGATGTGGTAATTGTTTCAGCCTGCAGAACGGCCATCGGAGCCTTCGGCGCAAGCCTGCGCGACAGTCATGCCGCCACCATTGCCAGCGTCACCATGAAAGCAGCTATTGAAAGAGCCGGCATTGACCCGGCGGTCATCGATGATGTCCGCTACGGATGCTGCATGGAACCGGTGGACACCCTTAACGTTGCCCGGGTTGGGGCCCTGCTGGCCGGCATTCCGGCTTCGGTGGCCGCTGTCACCATTAACCGGGTGTGCATTTCCGGTATGGAAGCAATTCTGTCCGGCACGGCAATGATCCAGGCGAGCATGGCCGACGTCATCCTGGCCGGCGGAGTGGAACATATGTCCGGGGTGCCCTATTCTGTGCCAAAGGCTCGCTGGGGCTGCCGTCTCCAGGACGGTGAATTCGTGGACAACTTAATACGGGGCCTACATTGCGGCTCCCATGTCATCCCCCACCCGGAAGATGGCCCGGTGGATGCGGAAAAACCACCGTTGAGCTATTTCAAAGGCAAACCTTATATCATGGGCCATACCGCGGAGTTCATCGCCCAGCACCTGGATATCAGCCGGGAAGAGATGGACAATG
>JAOZSC010000089.1 GCA_029939875.1 Desulfobacterales bacterium | reverse complement strand
GGTGCTGTACGCGGTGGCCTATGATGAGAACAAGACCGGCGCCTTTCTGCACATCGACGAGCTGGATGATGTGTCCACGGATCGGCCGATTCTGGTCTCCAACCTGGTATTTCACCGGTTCTGGACGAACTCCTTTCTGCTCAAAAAGGCCGGAATCAAAACGAATAATGTGCCCGATGGCGTTCAGACGGATCCGGACGGCAAGCCCACCGGGACCCTCATCGAAGCCAAAGGCCTATTATGCGTACTACCTGCCGTACCGGAGGTGGCGGACATCAGTGCAGAAAAAATCGAGTCCATTTTGCCGCTGTTTACCGCCGGTGGCAACACCACGGTGACCGAAGCCGCATTCGGCGCATTGGGATTTGACAGAGCACTGGCGACTTTTCGAGGGTTGCTTTCAAAGCCCGATGTCAACGTGCGGGTCATGGGTTTCCCCTGGGCGCGCGACGGCATCGCGCAAGCCGGATCGGTGGATAATTTTATCGACGCGGTTAAAAAGGCTGATAGCGAGGCGTCTGATAAATTTCGCATTGGCCCCGTGAAGCTGTACACCGACGGCTCCATCATTTCCCGCACATCACCGATCGGCTGGCCCGGCTACTGGGACGGATCTGCCGAAGGACACATGCAGGGCGATCCCGAACAGATCACCGATCAGATCATCCGTTTTCATGACGCCGGGCTTTCCACCATCACCCATGCCAACAGTCGCCCCGGCTGCCAGGTGGTGCTTGATGCGGTCCGGCAGGCGCAAAGCCGACATTATCGGCCGGACATGCGCCACCGCATGGATCATGCTTACAATATCACCGAATATCAGTTGCGCCTGGCCCGGGAACTGGGGATGACCGTGCAGTTTTTTACCACCCAGATTTACTACTACGGTGACGACCACCTGAAACTGCAGGGCCCCGACCGCGCCCATCAAATCACGCCGACGGGCACGGCCAAGCGGCTGGGGGTGCCCTGGGGCTTTCACAATGATCCGCCGGGAACCCCCCAGTTGCCCTGGGTTGCCGCCTGGGCCACGGTTCATCGCATGACCGCCGAATCGGGAACCATCCTGGGCCCCAACCAGCGGGTGCCGGTGGAAGATGTTTTGCGGGCCATGACCATCGAAGCGGCTTATCAACTGCATCTGGACCGTGAAATCGGCAGCATCGCGTTCGGCAAAAAAGCGGATTTTTGCGTGCTCGAAGCCGACCCTCTTGAAATCGATCCCATGGAATTAAAGGATATTCCCGTCTGGGGGACCATCTTTGGCGGGGAGCCGAATCCGGCACAATCGTGAAAAAATCTAAATTAAGTCTGGATAAAAGGAAAGTTCAACTGGGGGATCGATTGGGCGGTAACCCAAATCCTGGTGATGTTATTCATCATTAAACTTAAAGGAGAAAGAAATGGAATAGAACAAGCCTTTCTGGCAGCGGGGGTGAATGAAAGAAATGTCGATGTGTTGTCCAAGCGGTTATGGGACAGTCTTTGGAGTGCGAAATTTAAAGTTGATAATTTAACGAACAGTCTGAAAAGGAGAAAAATTATGGAAACTGTTATGGGATTTCCGGCGACCAGCCAGGATGACTACCAGCTTAGCGTCACCACCATCATCAAACATGCCGCGCGCAATTACGCCCGGCAGGAGATTGTCAGTCGCCGGCTTGATGGCAGCATGTTGCGTTACACTTACGCAGATGCCTATGAGCGCATGCAGAAACTGGGCGGTGGACTGGGCGATATCGGTGTGAAAATCGGAGATCGGGTCGGCGTGCTGGCCTGGAACAGCCATGAAAACTTTGAAATCTATTTTGGCCTGCCCGCCACTGGGGCGGTCATGGTACTGCTCAATTTGCGGCTGGCCCCCCAGGACTTGAGCTATGTGATCAACCATTCCGGCATCAGCCATATCATCGTCGATGAGACCCTGCTGCCCATCGCAGAAGGCATTGCCCCGCTGTGTGAAAACGTCAAGAGCTGGACGATCATCACCATGCCCGGAAAAAAACTCGCAGACGTCAAGACCAAGCTGGAACCCACCTATTCCTATGAAGATCTGATTGCCAACGGTTCGCCGGTATCCGACTGGCCCAATATGAACGAGCGGTCGGCTTACGCAGCCTGCTACACCACCGGCACCACCGGCAAGCCCAAAGGCGTTTACTATTCCCACCGCGATGTTTATCTGCACACTACGGCCATCGGCATGAATACCAACATTAGCCCTGAAGACACCTACTGCCAGGTGGTGCCCATGTTTCATGCCCTGGGCTGGGGACTGGCCCAGGCGGCCGCCATGGTGGGCTGCCGGCTGGTGTTTCCCGGCATGTACACCCTGGACACTCTGGACAGTTTATCAAAGCTGCTGGTGGAAGAAAAGGTAACGGTCAGCGCCGGCGCGCCGGCCATTTTCATGCCCCTGCTTGAATACATCCGCGGGCTGGATGAAAAACCCGATCTTGCCGGGGCCCGGCTGCTTTCCGGGGCCTCCGAGCCGCCGGTGGCCATGATGAAAGGCTTCTGGGATTTAACCGGAGCCGAGATCATTCATGCATACGGGGCGACGGAAACCACCCCGCTGGTGACGGTCAACCGGCTCATGCCCTGGCTTGCAAAAGAGCTCAACGAGGAACAGCGGTGGGATCTCAAGCGCAAACAGGGCTACTGTGTGGTGGGTCTTGACATCAAGGTGGTCAATGCGGCCGGAGAGGAGGTCCCCCCGGACGGCAAGACCCCGGGCGAGATTCTCATTCGCGGTCCCTGGATCACCGCTTCGTATTACAACTCCCCGGGTTCTGAAGATCAGTTTACCGCTGACGGATACTGGCGCAGCGGGGATGTGGGCACCATCGACAGCGAGGCCTACCTGAAGATCACCGACCGGGTCAAGGACGTGATCAAAAGCGGCGGCGAATGGATCAGTTCGGTGGATATGGAAAATGCCATCGTATCGCATCCGGGCGTGGTAGAAGCGGCCGTGGTGGGAGTGGCCCATCCCAAGTGGGAAGAAAGACCGCTGGCGCTGGTGGTCCTGCGCAAAGAAGCGGTCGGCGAGGTCAGCGAAGACGATATTCGCCAGCATTTGAGCAAGACCTTTGCCAAGTGGCAGCTGCCCGACACGGTGATGTTTGTGGATCAGATTCCCAAGACTTCCGTGGGCAAGCTGGACAAAAAGGTGATTCGCACCGAACACAAAGACGTCTACAGCGGCTGATCGCAGCCGGTTATGGCTTGAAACCGGGGAGCATTCTGATACCGTGGGTGTTCCCCGTTTTTTTTGCGGTCTGCAATTTTTTAAGACCGGCAGCCCATTTCCAGCATATGCAGGTCTGATGCCCGGGTTTGGGAAAAGGCTGGAATTTACCTGATAGTTCCGGCAAAAAACAAAGATCAAATCTGAAGCAATGGAGTAAAGGCCCCCAGGCTATTTCACGGATACAACCGGGCAGGGTGCTTCCAGGATCACATACTGGGCGGTGGAGCCGAAAAGCAGTTTGCCCACCTTGGATCTTTGCCGGACCCCGATGACGATCTGGTCGATCTGGTTTTCCTCGGCGTACTGGACCAGATCCTCCCCGGGCTGTAGGCCGCGCACGGAAAGATGTGCTTCGCAGGCAATGTCGTTTTTGCGGACCCTGGTTTTCGCTTCATCCAGCCGTCTTTCCGCCTTTTCAAACGCTTCGCGCGGAACTTCGGGGCCGCCTGCCATGGATGTCACCACGTGAATCCTGGCACCCAATTTTTCCGCATGCTTTTTGGCCAGTTCCAGCGCATCCTGCGCCACCTTTGAGTCGTCATATCCTACGAGAATATTCATTGCCATCACCTAATCTGCTCTTTTTCGAAACCGCTGGCAGGGTTAAAGGTTTTAGAATTTTAAAAAACCTGCGATGAATCGCAAATGACCAAGGTCTCTTTTATTAAATTATTTGCAGAAAGATCAAGAAAAATGTCATAAAACGCCAGTAATAAATTCTTGACAGACCCCATCGGATCTGATGTATTAGATATTTGAATTTAATGGAGGAGACGAAAAATAACTATGGGATTGCTGATGACCAAATCATTGCGCGAGCAGGTTTATGAATATCTGCGCGATGAGATTAACAAGCACGAAATCCTTCCCGGTTCCACCATCAATCTCAATGAACTCAGCAAGAAGTTGGGTATCAGCAAAACCCCGCTGCGCGACGCCATTATTCAGCTGGAAATCAAGGGCTTCGTGACCATTTTACCCCGACGGGGGGTGATCGTGAAAAAATTGACCCTCCAGGAGGTCAAGGATTCCTACACCATCGTCGGTGCCCTGGAAAGTGCCGTGCTGCTAGAGGTTTTTAACCGCATCGACGAATCCCACATTTCCCGGATGCAGAAGCTCAACGGCCTTCAGGTCGACGCTCTGCAAAAGGAAGAATATGATCTCTACTACCGCCACAACCTGGATTTTCACAACGTGTTTCTGGATCTTTCCGATAATCAGACGCTGAAAAACGTGATCATGCCGCTTAAACAACGGCTGTACGATTTTCCGCGGCGCGGGTATATCCGGGAGTGGGAATTGAACAATTGCCGGGAACACGAGCAGTTCATCGAAAATATCCGTAAAAAGGACTCCCGGGCAGCCGCCGGGCTGCTGCGCGACGTGCACTGGTCTTTCAAGGTCCAGGAACAGAACATCCGCAAATTTTACCGCAACGGCAACGGGTTTGATCCGCGCTGAGGTTAAATGAGCGGCCGTTAGCGCCGGGGCCAAGCGTGAAAAGGCTGTGCTGTGCGCAGACTTTCGTACAATGCGATCCCTGCGGCCGTGGACAGGTTCAGCGACCGCACTCGGGCCGTGATGGGGATGAAATAAGTGTCCCGGGCGTAATGGCGCAGGATGCTTTGCGGCAACCCGCCGGTTTCCGATCCGAAGATCAGAAACAGCCGCCGGGTATCGGGCAGGGACCAGAGAGGGCGGGCCCCGTTTTTTGAAAAAACGGCCACCTCGTCCCGTCCCGGCGACATGGCCCGCAAAAACCCTTCGAAATCATCCCAGAGCGTCAGGTTAACCTCTTGCCAGTAATCCAGCCCCGCCCGTTTGACCTTTCGGCTTTCCAGGGAAAATCCCAGCGGTTTGACAAGATGCAGGCAGGCTCCTGCAGCCAGGCAGGTGCGGCCGATATTGCCGGTATTCCAGTGAATTTCAGGGGCCACCAGCACCACATGGCGTTCGGGAGGTTTTTTTGGATTCATGTTCGGATTTTGGGTCGCCAAAAATTGATGAATTCGTAAAAAGTCCGATTTAGACGGTTTCGTAAAAAGTTCAAATTCAAGGCGTGCAAGTTTTGTAATCATGAGGCGTACTTTTCGTACGTTGAATGATTACGAAATGCAGCACAACGCAGAAGTTGGACTTTTTACGAGACCGTCAAGATTGGATTGGGCGCGTTAGATTAAAAGGCTCTCGGTTTGCAAATGATTTCTCGAATCCGCATGTCAAACAGATTGTTCTGGTGGGCCGGTTTCAGCACCAGCGCGGTGTCCGCCCCCCGGCCGGAGCCCCCGATGGAAATGATGTCGTCTCCGCACAGCGTCCCGGCATCCGCGGCCATGATGGCCACCTCGACCGCAACTTTGGTGCCCTGTCCAAACAGTCTCAAGGTGTCGGCAATCAACAGCACCGGATAAATTCCCCCGTGTTTTTTCGCTACCGAGCGTTCCACGCCTGAAAGGGCATGGCTGGCTGCCACAACCGGGATGCCTCGGGCCTCGATGTCTTTGCGGACGTCGGCGGGCATCTGGTTTTTAAAAGGCTCCTTGAAACCGCAGTGATAGGTGACCACCGTCAGGCGGATGCCTTTAAACAGTTCAATGGCTTTATAAGCCGTCTCGCCGGTGGTGGAGGCCACCACCGCCTCCTGAATCTGCAATTGTCTGGCCCGCTCGGCGGCCAGTTCCAGGGTCTGGTCCGTGTTGTCTTTGCCGGGTTTATCGAAATACATGACGATCTCCTTCCGCATATAAATGCTCAAAGTGTTTTCTGTTTTGTTTACGATCATTTAGGGTTATAGTCAATATTCATGAGCTGGGGGGGCTCTGAAATAATTTGCGGACGCTTGCGCTTTTTGCTTTTAATTACGGACAGGTGCCATCTGGGAGGACAACTTGTTATGAACGCCAATCAACACCAAAGGCGGATAAATTCAGATCATCCAGACCAGAAGTTGGGGTGGTCGTTGACTTAAATGTATTAATGTTATATGAATAATATCTTAAGCGTAGAAAAGGCAAACGACTATAAATCTGTTTATCTATAAGGACTGGAATATGAAAATTACCCGAAAAGAGGAAAATGGAATTGTTGCTGTTGCTTTTTCCGGACGGTTGGATGCGGATTCTTCCCCTGTAGCCGATAAGGCCGTCAAAGAGATTCTTGACGGCCAAACCGACCGGCTATTATTCGATCTTGGCGAACTGGAATATCTTAGCAGTGCCGGCTTACGGGTTCTTTTGAGTGCCGCCAAGGAGATGAAGCGCAGGGGCGGTAAAATCGTCCTGTGTTCCCTGAATGAATTTGTAAAAGAAATTTTTGAAGTCAGCGGTTTCCAGTCCCTGATACCCATTACGGACTCTGTTGAATCCGGGCAGCAGATGCTTGCCTGACATCCCGCTGGCCACGGGACCGGATCGATCTTCAGCAAACGGGAATCTATCGGATGGAAACAAACACGGCGGACGGCGAATCCATATTGCTGGTGGATGATAACCCCACCAATCTTCAGGTGCTGTATCAAACCCTTGAGGGTGTCGGCTGCAAGCTGCTGATCGCCAAGGGTGGGGAACTGGCGCTTTCCATCGCCGCCAAGGCGCTGCCGAACTTGATTCTGCTGGACATCATGATGCCCGGTATTGACGGTTATGAGGTGTGCCAACGCTTAAAATCCGACCCGACCACCGCAAATATTCCGGTGATTTTTCTTTCCGCCCTGGGGGAAACCGGCGATAAGGTTAAAGGGCTTCAGATGGGGGCGGTGGATTATATCACAAAGCCCTTTCAACCCGATGAAGTCATTGCCCGGGTAAACACCCATCTGACCATCCACCGGCTCAAACAGGAAGTCGAGCGACGCAAAGATGAACTCGAGCATGAACTGGAAGTTGTATCCGTGGTCCAGCGCCGGCTTTTGCCAAAACAGCTGCCGACCATTGACGGTTACCGGTTGGCCGTGCGCTATGATACCAGCCGCTATGCCGGCGGCGATTATTATGACATCATCGGTTTGGAAAACAACTGCTGGGGGTTTTTAATGGCCGATGCCGAGGGGCACAGCACACCTGCGGCGGTTTTAATGGCCATGACATGTGCACTTTTTCGCGCTTACCCGGGGGTTGCCTCAGACCCGGCGCAAGTGCTGCATTATCTCAACGAACACCTTTGCAAGGTGGCCGATCCGAGTTTTATCACCGCGCTTTATGCGGTGTACGATGCCGGGCGGCAAACCGTGCGGGTGGCCCGTGCCGGGCACCCCTTGCCCATGATATACCGGGCTGCCGAAAAAAAGGCCGAGGAGCTTTCCTGTCCGGGTGTTTTTCCCCTGGGCATCGAGGCCTATGAGGAGCCGATACCGGTAGCGGAAACGAAACTGCAGCCCGGCGATCGCATGCTGATATACACCGACGGGCTTACCGAACGATTTAACGAGCCGGGCGAGGCTTACGGCGAACAGCGCTTGCTGCAGCAGCTTGGCACCGAAGCCGGCGACGACCCCCAAAAGGTTCTGGCGGCGATTATCGAAGATGTTCAGCGGTTTGCCGGTCAGCACCCCGCCGATGATGATCAGGCCCTTTTGCTGGGCATCGTTTCAAAGTAACGCTAATACGCTGTTTTTCCACTTGTTTTCGAATCATCCCGATTTTTTGAAGCACCTTTTCATTTCTTCTTGACAGTCAGCGCCAAGTCGTTTATACGTATCCCCTTCGGCCTGATTTTTCAGGGCAGGCAGGGTTTTGTAGCCAGGTTATCTATCCTGATATCTAAATTGTTAAGGTTGTCGGGAGCTTTTATGGGCAAGGGGTTGGAACACATACTGACCCGGAAAAAAGCGGTGATTGCCAGAAAATGGTTTGACCTGGCTTCCCAGACCTACGCCTCCGATACCGCTGATTTTCTCAAGAACAACACGGATCCATTTGCCAATCCGGTGGGCGCTGCGATGCATAACGGCATCGAAGGGTTGCTGGATCAGCTTTTGACCTCCATGGATCCCGACACGATCACCACCTATCTGGACCCCATTATCCGGATACGGGCCGTCCAAAACTTCACTC
>JAOZSC010000088.1 GCA_029939875.1 Desulfobacterales bacterium | reverse complement strand
TTATCCGTGCCATCAGGTTCATCGAAAAAACCATGCCTTAAAAATCCGTGCCTGCCGATCTCATCAAAATGAGGCCGACATTTCAGGGTTTGGGGGAAATTTTTCCATCACAGCCGATATAATTCGATTTTTATCTGCGTACAGGTAGTAGTCCGGTTTGGAAATTTGATCAAACCAGGAATAAAGATCGGAAACCGAAGCGACCCGGACAAGCGCTTCTGAATAGTAATCCACATCTTTTTTGTCATTCATCTTCAAGTTTACCGCTAAAAGCCACAGCAAATATTCGGGAGTTTTTCCTGCATTTGCCGCTGACCACTTAAAAAATCGTTCGGCTTTACGAAAGTCCTGCTTGCGGTAATACGCGATGCCGATATTGGCCATGGTTTTAGAAGGGGCATACTTGCCCTTAAGGGCTTTGCGCAGATAGAAAATAGCGTTATCAAAGCGTTGCACCTTGATCAGAAAAATGCCTTTCAAATAGTTGTATTCGGGATAATCCGGCCATTTGGCCAACAGATGATCCAGTTCAGCAATGGCCTTTGCCCAGTCTCTGGTTGCGGCATACGCCTGCGCCAGACTACTTCTCAACAATCGATGATTCTGGACCTGTTTGACGGCCTCGGACCAGATCTTAATGGCTTTATCATAGCGTTTTCCCCCATAGTAAATACGACCCATGTTTTGCATGGCAACGAGCGCATAATCATTTTTTCGTGAACTGATTTTTCCCAGGGCCTGCCGATAAAGTTTTAAAGCTGTCTGATGATCGCCTATCTTATCAAAGTAGATTGTAGCCAGGGTAGTGTATGGCCGCATCGAGCCGGGTGCTTTTTTCAGGGCATCTTCCCACAGGCTTTTCGGGGTTGCCCAGGCCATATTTCTGACATGGGTCCCCCAACCCAGTCCGGTTACCAGCAAAATAATGAAAACGATAAGTACCGGGTACAATACGGATTGTTTGGCACGATAAAAATTCAGAACCCTTTGAAGCCCGATGGCGACCGGTACAAACACAAACATCGACGGCAGGTAATTACGATGCTCAAAAATCAACTCCAGCGGAAGGACCGACGATTCGACGGCATGATTGAGAAAGAAAAAAAGGATCGCAAAACTCAGCATCGGTCTCTTTTGCATTTGACGGCAAGCCAGCCCAACAATAAAAAATACGGCCAGGATAGCCGGCAGGGTTGTCCAGGGCCTGATGAGTGATGCAGAATAGATAATGTCATGCTCAATTGAAAGCCGGGTCGGCACTGGGTAGAACAACTGCGAAAGATAGAAGCAAAGCACGCGGGGCTCGGTCATCAGTCGCTGCCAAAGCGTGAATGGACGCAATTGATAACCGTTTAATATTTTCAACGGTTCGTCCCGCAGAAATAACAAGGTTCCCGCTACCATCAGGGCCACTGCGGCCGCAACAAAAACACCCAGCCAGATCCGCTTGTTTTTTTTCTCTGTGAAATCCTGAAAAAAAATGACTTCCAATAATATGAGGGCCAATGGAAAGGCAATGGCGTTTTCTTTGGATGCCAGGGCACACAGAAACGCCCCGACGGCACCGCTGAAGTAGGCTGCCGGTCTGATCTTCCCGCTGGACTGTCTGGCCATCAGGTAGCAAAACACCCCCATAATAAAAAACATGGCGGCCATGGACGCCATGCGCTGAACGATATAGGTAACGGCCTGGGTCTGGATAGGGTTGACTGCCCATAAGACGGTTGCCAGCAGGGCAACAAAGCAAGCTTCGCCATCCGGGCGCTTCTGCATGCCGGGCGTCCGGTAAAGCGATAGAATGGAGATAAAAAGAAAAAAGGCCGTTAAGAGATGAATACCAGCGTTGACGAGGTGATACCCGAAGACATTGCTTTGACCTGCATACCAGTTCAGCCCAAATGTCAAACAAGCCAGGGGGCGATAAAGTGTCGATTTGGAGGATCCATCTGCAGTCGGTTCAGCAAATAATGTCGCCTCAAGCGCGCGGGGTGTGAGCTGCCGGATGTGGAGGGCATCATTTCGAAGAATGTTGTCGAAATCATCCAAATGCCAGCCGGCCGTAAATGAGTTGGCATAGGTAACTAAAATTAGAATAAACAGCAGCCAAAATACTCTCAAACTGTTGACCGCAGAACTTTGACGCATGTTGATCAATTTTCCTTATTCCGATAGCGGTATATTTGATCTGACCCGGCTGCAATTATATCACGATGCGAGCGCACGAGTAAGCAAAAAGGGGAAAACCGCATGGTTTTCCCCCTTGTTCTTGCTGATAAAAACATCTTCGTGCAGGTATTAGTCCATAATACGCGTGAAGATACCGTTGTTCCACATGTTATTTGAATCCTGATATTCTGCGGGACACCTGCCAGACCCATCTGTTACATTAATTTCAATGCTTGAATTCCCGGTCCCGATAGTAAGAGAAACAGTATTTTGGTTGGGGGCTGTTCCGGACATCGCGATACCGGGATTTGCATTTCCAGCCGGTTGCCACGTCACATATCTGGTAAGATTATCTGCCGGCGGAATGACGGTCTTAGTCGGAACCGCAAAATAATCCGCTATAGAAGCGGCCACGTTGCCGGCGTCAGTTTCTGCCCGGCTGCAGAAAGATTTGTCACGATAGGCGATAAAATTCGGTATGGCGATGGCCGCCAAAATACCGATAATAGCGATGACGATCATCAGTTCTATTAATGTAAAACCTTTTGAATTGCTTTTTAATTTACATAGCATGCGATTACCTCCCCGTTTAAATTGAATTGCCTTAATGGTTAATTGGTTGTAAATAATGTTTGTTTGCAGTTAGGTTATTGCAATTGACGTGCCAAAAAGTATTTTTCTTAAGATAAATTCTTATCCTCTCGAATTAATTGAAAAATTACGCGGCCTGAATCCGGATAGGGTTTCCGAAAAAACTTACAGGTTCGGTCGAATTACAAATATTTCCCATTATTTGACAAAAAACGTCATTTTCCCTCCAGGCCTCACTCACTTGTCAATATTCAGTTTGTCCAGGCGGTAGCGCAGGGAGCGAAAACTGATGCCCAGCAGTTCGGCGGCCTTGTTCTTGTTTCCGTTTCTGCAATCAAGGGCTTTTTTCAGATAGGCTCGTTCGATGTCTTCCAGGATGGCGTCCAGCTCTACTCCCCGGGATACATCGTCCAAATCGAACCGACGGTCCTGAAATCCTTCAATCCAACGACGTTTGTGCAGGGACAATGCCAGGCTGTCAGGCAGGATGATGTTAGTGGTAGAAAGAGCCACACTACGCTCCAGAAGGTTTTCCAGCTCACGAATGTTGCCGGGAAAATCATATTTTCTTAACAGGTCGATGGCATAGGATGAAAACTTGGTAATCTCCTTGCCCATCTCCTTTGAATATTTTTCCAGGAAATGCTGGGCCAGAGATCGCAGATCGGCCTTTCTTTCCCGTAGCGGCGGTACCTTGATCTCGATGACATTCAGGCGATAAAACAGGTCTTCGCGAAAACCTCCGGAAATCACTTCTTTTTCCAAATTTTTATTCGTAGCCGAAACAATACGGATATCCACGCTGATGTCTTTGTTGCCGCCCACGGGTTTGAATACCTTTTCCTGAACCGCCCGTAGCAGCTTGACCTGTATTGGAAGGCTGAGTTCCCCGATTTCATCCAGGAAAATGGTGCCTTTGTCGGCAATTTCAAACAACCCTTTTTTGTCGTTGGTGGCACCGGTAAAAGATCCTTTTTTATGACCGAACAGTTCGCTTTCCATCAATGTCTCAGGGATGCCGCCACAGTTGATGACCACAAAGGGCTGGTCGCATCGGTCGCTTTGCCGGTGGATGGCAAGGGCGATCAGTTCTTTGCCGGTTCCGCTTTCTCCGGTAATCAGGACATTGGTCCGCGTCCTGGCCACTTGCTCAATCATTTTATAGATGTGGCTCATGGCCGGGCTGTTGCCCACCAGTTGCCCGAAATGCATATTCTCTTTCAACTGGTCATCCAGCTGCTGTTTTTCATGTTCGATGGTTCTCAGGTCCAGGGCCCTGGCGATGGTTTGAATCAGTTCATCTTTATCGAAAGGCTTGGGCACATAGTCGTAGGCGCCTGCGTTCATAGCCTCCACAGCCGTTTCCGTGGTGGCGAAAGCCGAAATCAGGATGACCACGGTATCCGGGTTGTTTTTCATGGAAGCCCGCAACACGTCGAGACCGGAAATATCCCCCAGTTTAATGTCGCACAACAGCAGGTCGTATGTCCCTTTTTCCAGCAAGTCTATGGCCTGTCGGCCGGTTCCGGCGCAGGTGATCTGGTAACCTTCTTTGGTCAACATGTATTCGAGCAGCTCGCGCATGCTCAGTTCATCGTCTACCACCAGGATGTGGGAGTTGTTTTCTGTCATGGCAATAATCCAAGTTTCGCTAATACTATTATTAGGTTGAAATTACAGATTTTTTTTGGTTCCAGATTCATGCAGCAGAGATGAAGCGTTTAGGTCGAACTAACTTATCCCATCTTCGTATACGATCCGGCCGCCGATCATGGTCAGCACCGCCTTTCCCGTCAACTGCCAGCCATCAAAAGGGGTATTGCGGCTGAGAGACTCAAAGGCAGCGGCATTTACCACGTAAGACAGTTCAGGATCAATAATGGTGATGTCCGCCGGGTATCCAGGCCTCAAACCGCTTTGGAGTCCAAGAATCCGGGCGGGATGCGCGGACATTTTTTCAACCAGCCCGCTTAGCGACAGTACCCCATCTTTCACGAGTGCCAACCCCAGTGAAACCGATGTTTCCAGGCCGATAATGCCGTTGGCGGCATCGGCAAACACAACGGCCTTTTCTTTGTCAGAATGGGGGGCATGATCGGTAGCAATAACGTCAATTGTGCCATCCGATAGTGCCTCACGAATTGCCTCCCGATCCCGTCCACTGCGCAACGGGGGACTCATTTTCGCATGGGTACCGTATTTTTCCACCACTGCATCGGTCAGCATGAAATAGTGCGGTGCGGTTTCAGCCGTAACATTTACGCTCCGGGCCTTGGCAGCCCGCAGGGCGCGCACCGATTCGACTGTGCTGACGTGGGCAATGTGAAGCGGTGCGCCGGTCAGTTCGCACAGGGCAATATCGCGCATCACCATGATGCTTTCGCAGGCGTTGGGAATACCCCTATAGGTCAATTTTTTAGATACATCCCCCTCGTTCATGACCCCACCGGCGGCCAGGCTAAGATCCTCGCTGTGGGAAATGACCGGCAACCCGAGGGCACCCGCACTTTCCAGGGCCTGGCGCATCAAAAGGCTGTTGGTCACCGGGTGGCCGTCATCGGAAACCGCCACGATCCCCGCCCGTTTAAGCCCACCGAAATCACAAAGCTGTTTTCCGTCAAGCCCCTTGCTAACGGCGCCCACGGGATATACCCGCACCTGTTTGGCCTTTTTGGCCTGGGAAAGGATAAATCCGGTTACCGCTGTACTATCATTGACCGGTTGGGTGTTGGGCATGCAACACACGGCGGTAAATCCGCCTCGCGCGGCTGCCCGGCACCCACTGGCAATGGTTTCCTTGTGTTCATGGCCCGGTTCACGCAAATGCACATGCATGTCGATCAAACCGGGGGTGACAATTTTGCCGGAAGCGTCAATTATCCGGAAGGCATCATGTTGGGTATTTGACGTTTTGCCAGGCATCGCATCAGGCGTATTCTCAACAATCCCGGCAATTTTACCATCCTCTACCAGAATGTCGGCAAGGCCTTCATAATAGCCGGGATCAACAACAGTTCCCCCGATAATGCGCATTCGCATTTACCGGCCTCCCCGCAGTCAACGACCATTCCGGCCAGAGACCGGAATGGCTCAATTATTAATGACTTCAATAACCGTGCCACTATTGCAAAATGTGCCCCAGACGGCTCCAGCGCACACCAAATTTATTTTTATCCCAGGACCAGTATATGATGAAAGCCTTACCGCTGACCGCCTTCAGGTTGACAAACCCCCAGAATCGACTATCGTAGCTTTCGTCCCGATTATCCCCCATTACAAAAAGAGAGTTTGCAGGTACGGTAATGGGACCGAAATTGTCGCGCTGGCGGATGGCGCCGGAAATGATGTGCGGATCCGTGTGCACCCCGTGATCGTGATTTAACCGTTTATTATTTATATACACCTGTTTGTCCCGGCACTGCACCACATCGCCGCCCACCCCGATCACCCGCTTGATAAAATCTTTTTTGGGATCCATGGGATATTGAAACACGATAATATCCCCCCGTCGGGGACTTTTAACGGGAACAATGGTTTTTTTCCAGTAAGGGATTTTGATGCCGTAAATAAATTTGTTCACCAGGATGTGATCACCGACCAGCAGGGTCTGTTTCATGGAACCCGACGGTATCTTAAACGCCTGCACGACAAAGGTTCGAATAAACAGCGCAATCAGAATGGCAACCAGAATAGCTTCGACATTTTCACGCCAAAGCCCTTTTCGGGGAGCCGGGTTTGTTTTTTCAGTCGATTTTTTCTGCTTCAAATTTTCCAATACCTTTCTTTGGCCCTATTTCGCAAATCAAATCGTGCGGATCATCCGAACTGCATCATAACCATAAGGGTAATTCTCAACAGTATGTTGGCCAGTATCCCGGCGATAACATCGTCGGCCACCACTCCGATTCCGCCCGTAAGCCGTTTTTCCGCAGTGCGGATGGGTGGCGGTTTTAAGATATCTAAAATTCTGAAAAGGGCAAAACCGAGCAATACCGTTTTCAGATTAAACGGCAAGTCCATCAGGGTGATTGCCATCCCGACGATTTCATCAATAACGATGCAGCCCGGATCTTTTTGTTTTAATATTTTCTCTGCGCGCTGGGCGATCCAGACGGCAAAAAAAACAATGGCCAGCATACATAAAAGTGCCAGCGGCAGGGTGAGACCTGCCAGTAAAAATGCGAGCACCAGCCCGATGACCGAACCAAAGGTGCCCGGCGCAAACGGCAGCTTGCCCGCATAAAACCCCGTGGCCAGAAACACCACCGCCCTGTCCTTGAAAATCATGGCCCGTGTCTATAACCTGTTGCCCTTTTTGTCAAGTCAAGTGATTATGCTTTGCCTTAATTGGCTTCCATCCAATAATGGTCTTTCCCCTGGAAACTTCCTATCTGCATCTGCTGAGATGGTTTCATAAACGACCCTCAGGGGGATGTTGCGTTTAAGGGCAATTTTCCGGCAGCTTTCGTATTCGGGCACCAGGCGGATATGTCCTGCGGGGTCTTTGACCCGCTTTACGGCCACAACGCCGTAGCGGGTGTTGACTTCAAACGGCTCCCGTTCCAGCACACACCGGTTCATGTCGTGGTAGCGAATGCCCAGTGTGGTGGTTTCGGAGAAAATGCGCTCGATCAGGGCATCACGGGTATCATTACGGCACAGAACCTGCAACATGGTGCCCGGCCTGTTTTTTTTCATGTATACGGGCATCCAGCAGACATCCAGGGCCCCGTCAGCAAAAAGTCGCTCCGCAAGGTACCCGGAAATTTCCGGACTCATGTCATCGATGCAGGTCTCAAGAACCGATATGCAATCCTGTTGCGCGACGCCCGACGAATCGGCTGTCGTTTTGGACTCACGGCCCGTGATGATGCGTAAAAGGTTCGGCCGTTCTTCATTATCCCGCATTCCTGCGCCGTACCCGATCCCGGTTATGGTCATATCCGGCACGGCCTCAAATCCTTTTGCCAGGGTAGCAACAATCGCCGCCCCTGTGGGAGTGACCAACTCGAAGGGGATATCCGTACCGTAAACCGGGACCCCTTCCAGGATGGCCAGGGTGGCCGGGGCCGGTACGGGCAGTTTCCCATGGCTGCATTCAACAAAACCTTTTCCCAGGGGAATGCGGGAAGCGATGACCTTACTAATCCCCAGATAATCCAGGCAAAGAGCGGTTCCGACAATGTCCACAATGGCGTCAATTCCGCCAACTTCATGAAAATGCACCCTGTCGACGGGGCAGTTGTGGATGTGGGCTTCGGCTACCGCCAGCCGTTCAAAAATTTGCAGGCCAGTGGATTTCACGGCCTCGGGCAGCGGGCTGTTTTTAATCATGGCCTGGATGTCAATGTAATTTCGCGATGTATTCCCTTCACGGGTTTGCACGCTGACCCGGCTGGCCCGGATTCCGTTGCGCTCAACCCCGGTGACGGTGATGTCGAACTCCGATAACGGAATCATGGTTCCCAGCCGCTCTTTCAGCCAGTCCGGAGCAACCCCCAGGTCAATCAAGGCTCCCAGGCTCATATCCCCGCTGATGCCCGAAAAACAGTCAAAATAAGCCTGCATAACATTTCCTTTTAAAACAAAAATATTGACAAAAAACAGATCCTCTATATGATTAGACTTTCTCTAAACGGAAGTGCGCAGCTGGCTGGTGCGGCTCCCGGACTTCAAATCCGGTGTGGGGCGCTAAAACCGTCCCGGGTGGGTTCG
>JAOZSC010000087.1 GCA_029939875.1 Desulfobacterales bacterium | reverse complement strand
CGCACCAAGGTCATCATGATTACCGGTTACGCCACCCTGGAGGTGGCCCGGGAATCACTGACCAAGGGTGCCTTTGATTTTATTGCCAAGCCCTTTAAGCTCAAAGAGATGCGGCAGGCCATCGCCAAGGCAGTGGACGCTTTGCAGCAGGAGGACCAAAAGGCTCCGGGCGGCGATTAATCCCGGGGCTAAAAGTTTTTTCGGGCTGCCGCCCCCGGGGCTGGCGCAATTTGGTCGCAGTCGGAGCCAGAGCCAACTAAAAACAATGCTTCGCTGTCCTCGGGACTAAAATATTTCAAACCATAAAAAGAATCAATTATGAGTCGCTTGATGTCAACTATTACCCTGCAGCTCAAACTCAAACTTTTCATTTACCTCGGCATTGCCATCTTTTTGCTGAATATTCCCGTCATTTATTTTGAGATTACCAAACTCAACGAACGGTTGCTGAATCTCGAGCTTGCAGAAGATTTATACAATACGATTCTCGAAGTTCGAAGATATGAAAAAAATTTTTTACTCTACCATGACAGAGACAGCGTCGCCTCCAACCGTTATTACTATGAGCAGGCAAGCGAACTGTTTTCCAAAGCTTCGGCACAATTTCAGAAGTCATCTCTTCAATCCGATATTGTTCAGTTAGGGAAAACATTGCTGGCATACGGAGAATTTGAAAAATTTTATAAAAAATCTTCCCCTCTGACCGTAAATGAAGATATTGAAGCAAAACTCAGAACCGCAGGGAAAAATGTGGTTGATGCGGCCGATATGCTTTTAATAATGCAGCGGCGGCGGGTTGCCCGGGCTGCCCAAAATGCACTGTGGTGGCCGCTTATTTTTATGGGCGCCATGCTGCTTCTGTTTCTAATCGGGGCCAAAATCATCATCTCAGACGTTGTCCAGCCATTCGGTTTGATTGAAAAGGCAATGGGAAAAGTGGCCCGCGGCGATTTTAGCCCGATTCCGTATGGTCGTAAAGACGAACAACAGGCAAGTCATATGGTGGTTTCTTTTAACCGCATGGTACAAGAACTGGAATCCCGGGAAGAGCAGGTGATCCATTCCCGCAAAATCGCCTCGCTGGGCACCCTGGTGTCCGGCTGTGCCCATGAATTGAACAATCCGATCAACAACATTGTCCTGACCTCCGATGTGCTCAACAGCAAGCGAAAAATGACACCGGAAAGACAGGCACAGTTGATGGACGACATTCTCAAACAGGCCTTGCGAGCCAGTGAGATCGTTAAAAACCTGCTCGAGTTTTCCCGGGCACAAACATCGGTTCACAAAGAATTTGACCTGGCGGTCCTGCTGCGGGAAACCCTGCGCATCGCCGAAAACCATATCAAGCTGTCCCACGTGACACTGCACGATGAAATTGACGCGAATCTGCCCCGCATAACCGGCAACCACCAGGGCCTGCAACAGGTATTTTTAAACCTGACCACCAACGCCGTGCATGCCATGCAAGACGGCGGGAATCTGACCATTCGGGCCCAGCGCGAAAATAGCAGCAAAATCAAAGTACAAGTCGAAGATACAGGAACGGGAATCGCAAAAGACATTTTGCCCCATATCTTCGACCCGTTTTTTACCACCAAGGATGTGGGCAAGGGAACCGGCCTGGGTCTGTCGGTCAGTTACGGAATCATCAAAAAACACGGGGGGCAAATTTCTGTGAAAAGCTCGGCCGGACAGGGGACGACTTTTACCATTATACTGCCGGTCCGGGAGAAGCGCAACAGTACGTGAACCTCCACGACGGTTTGCGCGGGGTGACAATCGGTAATCCTGCATCCGGACAGCATTTGGCCATGAACAGACAGTTTGCAAAAATTGTGTGCTGCCAGAAGTCTTGACAATGAGAAAAAAGGAGTGAATATGTGGCACATTTATTTGCCGATTGCACAGCACAGCGTCTTGTTGCCGGTGATCCTCGGTCTTGGGTTTCTCGTCGGCCTGCTGTCCGGCCTTTTTGGGGTCGGCGGCGGATTTCTTATGACCCCCCTGCTCATCATGATTGGGATTCCGCCCACGGTGGCAGCCGCTTCTGATTCCAACCAGATCGTAGCCGCCTCCGCTTCAGGAACTTATGCCCATTACCGACTGGGAAATGTCGACTTTAAAATGGGCATCTACCTGCTCATCGGCGGTGTGCTGGGAGGCACGGGCGGGGTGCAAATCATCAAAATCTTGCGCCAGCTCGGCAATGCCGACTTTCTGATCCAGATCACCTATGTGATCATGCTCGGCGTTGTGGGCAGTTACATGTTCGTGGAAAGTCTGCAAAGCCTTCGCACGGCGAAAAAAAAAGAGCCGGCCCCGGTGGAACAAAAGAAATCCGCCTACGCCAGGCTGATCGGGCGCCTGCCGTACCAGACACGCTTTGACCGGTCGGGAATCGTGCTGTCACCCGTCGTTCCCCTGGTTCTTGGCGGGTTTGTGGGCATACTGGCCGCCATCATGGGGGTCGGCGGCGGTTTTATCATGGTGCCCATCATGGTTTATCTTCTCAGAATGCCGATGCACGTCGTTGTGGGAACCAGCCTGTTTCAAATCCTATTCACCTGCGTAAATGTGACCATTATGCAGGCCTACTCCAACCGAACCGTCGACTTTGTCCTGGCGCTTATTTTGCTTGTCGGTTCCACCATCGGAGCCCAGGTTGGAGTGAAGTTGAGCAGACGGCTGAAAGGCGACCAACTGAAAATATTTCTGGCGACCATTGTTCTCATTGTGATGGTAAAAATGCTGGTGGGCCTTTTATTGCATCCCCACTTTCTTCTGTCTTACTACGGAGGTGACTGATCCATGTTGAACAAAAACACCAAGGCAATTGGGTGGGCCTTTATCGTGGTCACCCTTCTAGTTCCCTTCACCGTTGCCGCCGAAACGGTTTCATTGAAAATCGCTCCACCGCAGCTGGGTATCGGGACATTTTTTGCCGGAGGAAATATTGTCCTTTCCGGATCACTTCCCTTTGATAGCGATATCATAATTGAAGTCATCGGTCCCCAGGAAAATGCAAAATTCAATGTCAAGGGCCGGGTCGGACCGTTTTGGATGAATCGCGACAAGGTGGAACTGGAAAAGGCGCCATTCCTCTATGTACTGCTTTTACCAGACGTTCAAAAACTGGGACCCCAATTACCGTCCATAGGGGTTGGCTTTGAGCATCTGAAGCAAATCATCACTATTCGGCCTGAAAACCTCGACCGGGACACGATTTTTGATCAATTTGTCAAACTGAAACGCTCCGAGCATCTGTATGCCCAGGAAAAAGACACAATCCATTACACGCCGCAAAACAAAAAAACAAAAAGCTTTGAAGCCACTTTTCACTTTCCTGCGTCCACCGTACCCGGTGAGTACCGGATTGCCACAACAATTTTGCAATACAATCAGATAATGAACCGATCGGTTCATCCTTTCCGGGTGCAAGAGGTCGGAGCCATAAAAAGCATCCACGAACTGGCATACAACAAAGAACTCATCTATGGTATACTGTGTGTTATAATTGCGCTTTTCGTCGGAGCCGTTATGGGATTTTTTTTCGGGCGCTCAGAGGCCCATTGATTTGAGCATTCTGCTATATGCAAGCAGTTCAACTCTTAAAAAAGATTTTCAGACAAAGGGATCGGGGGCAAATCCCCTTTGCAGAGCTGTTTAAACGCTTCCAGGACATCCTTGAGAAAAACAATGCCGCCATGGAACTGATTGCAGACATGGACGGCAAAATGGGTGGCGACTTTGTCTTTGATCGCAAATACCTGTCCGACAGTGTGCGCAAGCTCAAGGAGTTGGTGCTGGCCAACGCCTATGATCTGAATTTTATAACCAACAACCAGTTTCTGGCAATCTACGATATTATTGAAAAGCTGGCCAAAGAACTGGAAGTCGAACTTTCGGGCCAGATGGTTATCCGCGAGACCCGCCGGATCTATTATTTCCATGAAATCGATGAGGGCATGGAGGATACCGTCGGCTACAAGGCCTATAACCTGTCTAAAATGGTCAACCTGCCGAAAATTGATTTTCCAAACGGCTTTGTGGCGGCCATCAGCTGCTATCGGGACTATCTGGCCTATAACAATCTTTTCGATAAAATCGCGTCGTTGATCGAGGCGTATCGAAAAGAAGAAAAATCCGTCGAATCGGTATCCACTGCCATTCAGCTCATGGTCCTGGGCGGGGACATACCGCCCAACGTCCGGCGTGAAATCCTCAATGCGATAAATAAAACCTGTCATGGAAAAGTCGAGGAAAGTTATTTCTCTGTCCGCAGCAGTGCCGTGGGTGAAGACGGTGAGATGAGTTTTGCCGGATTGCATGATTCCTTCTTAAATGTGCGTTCCGGTGAACTGCTGTCAGCATTCAAAAAAGTGCTGGCAAGTCTTTACAATCCGGCCAGTCTGGCCTACCGCCTGAAGATGAATCTTTTCCAGATGGAGATGGCCATGCCGGTGTTGTACCAGACCATGGTGGTCAGCCGGACAGCCGGGGTCCTGTATACCCTTGATCCCAACAACCCGGACCGGCCCGAATGCATCCTGAGCGGAAACTGGGGGCTGGGTATGGTTGTGGTAGAAGGTCAGGCAGCCGTAGATACCTTTTATGTCTCACGCCATACCCCTCATGCAGTCACAAACCAGAAAATAAGCTCGAAAAAATGGATGCTGGCCCCGCTGAAAACAGGTCAGGCCCGCAAGGTGCCCGGGGAGATTCAGGACAAGCCATGCCTGTCGCCGCAGGAAGCCGCCTCGATCGTGGAAGCGGGACTGATCCTGGAACGGTTTTTTAAAAAACCGCTGGACGTGGAGTGGAGCATTGATGAAAGCGGGATGCTGTGGATAATCCAGGCCCGGGCGCTTAAGGTATCGCATACAAAACACACACTACGCGAAGATCTCAGCGATGTCTTGAAGGCCCACCGGATTCTGCTGAAAGACCAAGGGATGATTGCCTACCGGGGTATCGGCGCCGGGCCGGTACGGATTATCGCCGCCGGCGACGATCTGACGGACTTTCCCGCCGGATCCGTGCTGGTTTCCCGCTACGCGCCGCCGCGGCTGGCAGAGATCATTCCCCGGGCCAGTGCCATTATAACCGATATCGGCACCACCACCGGCCACATGGCCACTGTGGCCCGGGAATTCAAAGTGCCGACCATTATGGGGGCGGAAACCGCTACCCAGGTGCTCAAGCCCGATCAGCTGATTACGGTGGACGCCGAACGCAAAGTTATTTATGAGGGCCGGATCGAGGAGCTGTTGCACCACCAGCTGCTGGAAGAATCTGCTTTTGAAGTCACTCAGGAATTCCAGGTGCTGCGCAGAATCTTAAAAAAAATAGCTCCCCTATACCTGACAGATCCCAATGCCCCCGAATTTAATCCCAGGGCGTGTCGAACATTTCACGACATCATGCGTTTCGTACATGAAAAAGCATTTCAAACGTTGCTGCAGACCGGATCGAACCCGCGTGCGTTTCTCAAACGCGGCGGCAAGCGCCTGAAATCGCAGATTCCTCTGGACCTCATCCTGATCGATCTCGGTGGCGGAATTTCCCGGGAAGCCGACTCGCAAACCCATGTCTCCCCCGACCAGATCACTTCCGTGCCCATGCAGACAATCTGGGCCGGCTTGAGTTCCCCCGGCACCTGGAATATGGATCCCATACCGGTGGACTTTAAAGGCATGATGTCCAGTGTAACCCGAACCCAGAGTTCAGACGCCCTGGGAAATAACCTGCCGGGGGTCAACCTGGGAGTGATCGGCACCGATTATGTCAATTTAAGCCTGCCGCTGGGTTATCATTTTACGGTGGTTGAAGCCGCGGTGGGTTCCAGGCCGGAAAACAATTATATCTCTTTTCGCTTTGCCGGTGGGGTCACCGACATCACCCGGCGCTCCAGAAGAGCGACTCTGCTGCAAACCATATTGGAACAGGCCGGTTTTAAAGTCCATGTAACCGGGGACCTGGTAAATGCACGCGCCATCGATTTAACGGACAAACAGATCCGCCGCAATCTTTATCTGATCGGCAGGTTAATCGGTTTTACGCGACAACTGGATGTAATGTTAAAACATGATGCCGATATTGAACGCTATCTTGCAAAATTCATAAATCAGGCCAAGCCGCCTGAAGAGGATCAACCCAGTAATGATAAGGAAGGATAAAAATGGAAAAGACCACCGTTTGTATTTTAGATGACGAACCCATTGTCGGTGACCGCTTAAAACCGGAACTGGAGGATGACGGCTACGGTGTCGAGGTGTTTACCGACAGTGCCAGCGCCCTCAAACGATTGGATGAAACCTGCTTTGACATTTTCATCACGGATTTGAAAATGGAAGGTGTCGACGGCATGGGATTCTTGGAAAAAGTCAAAGACAAATGCCCCGGCAGCGAGGTCATTGTGATCACCGGTTACGGGACGCTGGAGAGCGCCCGCGAAGCCTTGATCAAGGGGGCCTATGACTTTATCACCAAGCCTTTCCGAATTGGAGAGATCCGGGCGGCCGTCAAAAAGGCCAAGAAAAAGGCCCGGCGCAATTCAGCATAAAAAATAGAAGCATTTAAAAAAGCCTGCCATGTCAACATGGCATTAAAGGAGGCAGAAATGTCTGAGCGTTTGGAAGTTCTGCTGCTCGATGACGAGCCCATTGTGGGCAAACGTTTAAAACCGGCATTAGCCAAAATCGGCTGCAATGTGGAGGTCTTTGAAGATCCCCGCGAGGCCTTGGAACGCATCGATCAAAAAGATTTCGACATCGTCGTCACCGATGTGCGCATGGATGAAATTGATGGCATCGAAATTTTAGAGCATGTCCGTCAAAAGTCGTCGCGCACCAAAGTGATCATGATTACCGGTTACGCCATGATGTCCTTGGCCCGCAAAGCCATGGAAAAAGGTGCCTTTGACTTCATTGCCAAGCCTTTCAAGCCCGATGAGTTGAGAAGGGTCATCGCCAGAGCCGCGGACGATCTAGGGCTATCGGTTGACTTTGGAACTGGAGACGACAATGAATCAAATATATAATAAACCAGAGGATGCCATACTGGCAGCTAAAAACGAGGAACCGGCTGCAGGTCAGGATCCCGAGGTGGATGGTCGCTACGAACGCATCAGAGCCGCGGAAGAAGCCCATCGGGCGTTGCTGGCGCGTCCCCGCTTCAGCTTGCACCTGCAAATCTACCTGGGATTTTTCCTGATTTTTTTATTTGTCCTGGGCATATCGGTGGCGCTGGTGGTTAACATGTACTCCATGGAAAACCGGCTGCAGTTTCTCGAGATCGTCAATGAATACGTGGTGAATATCGATCAAACCCGACGGTTTGAAAAAAATTATTTTCTTTACGGCACCAACCTGAAAGATGCGGTGGAAAATATATACCAGGCCAATGACCTGCTCAATCGCTACTCAGAAGAAATCGGAAAAGTTTTGGGGAAAACCGGACAGGCGAGGGTTGTGCAGAACATCAAAAATTATGAAGACCTGTTGCAACGGCTGGAAAAACTCGAGCAGCAGGGCACACGAGGGGCTGAGTATCAACGAATTAAAAATGAAATTGAACCCCAGCTGCGAATATCCGGGCACCGGCTGCTTTCCCACGGCCGGGACCTGGTGAAACAGGAAAAAAAATCCCTTACAAACGCCATCTCCCATTCACGCTACATCACCATTTACTCGCTGATCTTTTTGCTCATTTTTTTAGGCGTTTACGCATTTTTCCTGGGCGCGCGCATCCTCAGAACCATCAAGCGTTTTTCAGATTACGCCGAGCGCATCGCCTCGGGCGATTACACGCCCATTATGCCAGCACGCGGCTACCGCGACGAATTTACCAACCTGGCCCTGGCGTTTAACCACATGATCCAGGAGTTGGAAAACCGCGAAGTTGTTCTCATCCAGTCCCACAAAATGCGGGCGGTGGGAACCCTGACAGCCGGCGTGGCCCACGAGTTGAACAATCCCCTGAACAACATCACGCTCACGGCCGATATGCTGCTGGAAGACTATGACTCCCTGGACGACGAAGAGCGCAAAGAAATGATCGCCGACGTGGTCAATGAAGCCGGGCGTTCCAAGAAAATCATCAGCAACCTGCTGGACTTTGCCCGGGAAAGCAGCTCCCAGCTGGAGCCTCTGGACCTGGTGCAGCTGTTGCAGGAAACCATCGATCTGGCCTCCAACCAGATCAAGCTGTCCGGCATCAAAATCCAGCTTCAGGCCGCTGACAACCTGCCCCGGATACACGGCGACATCCAGCAGCTGGAACAGGTTTTTTTAAACCTCATTTTGAATTCCATCGACGCTTCGCGCAAAGGCAGCAAGATCCAGGTCATCATCGTACCAGCGGATGACCCCCACTACCTGGCCGTAAAGGTCATTGATTTCGGCAGCGGCATCCCGTGCAACATTCTGAACTCCATTTTTGATCCCTTTTTTACCACCAAGGGCAAAGGCAAGGGCACCGGCCTGGGCCTGTGTGTATCCCAGGG
>JAOZSC010000086.1:2639-8580 GCA_029939875.1 Desulfobacterales bacterium | reverse complement strand
AATATGTTCCGTTTGCCAGATTTCCTAACAGGAGAAAATGCAATGTGTAACAGCCTGAAATTATTGCAAACATGACAACCGCTATCGCAACGTTATTCTGACAAGCGCTCTATTTGCTACAAAGAGTGTTTATAAAAGACGGAGCGTAGCGACGCCACAACTTTAGGCACAAGGCACTTCTTTTAAGGCATTTAAAAAGTTCCGCCGCAGGACGCTGATATTTAAAACCCGGTAACTGGTGATATCTTCCAGGCGAAATTCGTTTGCCCCCGTGCCGACGGGCAATTCAACATAGCATTGCCGACGGCCTTTTGAATCCGGGCGGTCACCCGCGATCTCCACGCCTCGTGCCAGGCAAATCACAGATGCCTCTTTGCCAATGCATTGTTTTCCGGGGATGACAATCAACTGGTAGGCGCTGAACAACGCCGTGGATTGAGGATCTTTATTAGCACTGTTCACACCTCCTGAAAAATCGAACAAAAAGCCATGCTCTGCCAGCCAGGGATGCACGGTGCTTAAAATCCGACGGACTTCCGTAATACTGAATTTCATCTCACCCACCAGGTGACCCGCGAGATACAGAATAAAGGCCTCATTGGGGTTATACTGGCGCGCGTAACCCGTCTGCAGCCCCCCCAGGGGGTCGGGCGGCAAAAATTCACGCGACCACCGCTTCCAGCGAGCCAGGTTTATGTGAAACTTTTGTGCCAGTTCTCTGTTGGTATAAAATTTAATCATGGATACACTCCTGTCATCTCGCGTAATAAAGATGCTATTACTTATACGGTTGTTATGCCACCATAACAACTAATTATTTTTTTTGCAACCCTTGAATTTTCCACCAATTTGCACTATATATATAAACGTAACATTGGGTTGAGCAGTTCCGGGTTCAGCGTTCAGGGTTAAAAGCCCCTAAAGTAGCTAATATCAAAGGGTTTCTATTTCCACCGTGTTTATAAAACCGGTTCAACCAATTAAAAGCCGACCGAGAAATAATTTTCACCCGACAACCCGCAGTCGCCTCCTTTTGTGTTTGCTTGTATGCATTCCACGAATCGATCAGCGGTTTCATATCTACGGTAAGTAAGGATCTCCAGAACATGCCTGACAACCAGCCGGTGGCCATTATCGGAATGGGCTGTATCTTTCCGAAGTCAACAGGCCTTAAAAAATACTGGGACCTGCTGTATCACGGCAGGAATGCCATCACCGACATCCCCGATTCCCACTGGTCACCGTCGGATTATTTTGATTCCGACCCCCAAAAACCGGACCACGTGTACTGCAAACGGGGAGGTTTTCTTTCACCGGTGGACTTCGATCCATCCGAATTTGGTATCCCCCCCTCTTCCCTGGAGGCCACCGACACTTCCCAGCTTCTCGGACTGCTGGCAGCGAAGATGGCTCTGGAGGACTGCCGCTTCGACAGCGCACGGGGGTTTAACCGCGACAGGACCTCGGTCATCCTGGGGGTCACCGGCACTCAGGAGCTGGTCATCCCATTGAGCTCAAGGCTCGGCCATCCCATATGGCGCCGGGCTCTCGAGCAGTCCTCCATTCCGGCGGAAAAAACAGAGGAGATTATCACCCGAATTTCCGAGTCTTACATTCCCTGGCAGGAAAACTCTTTTCCGGGGCTTCTCGGTAATGTGGTGGCCGGCAAAATATGCAACCGCCTGGACTTAAGGGGCACCAACTGCGTGGTGGACGCTGCCTGCGCCAGTTCAATGAGTGCCGTTCACCTGGCCGTGCTGGAGCTTATGTCCGGCCGCAGCGACCTGGTGGTCACCGGCGGCGCTGATACCTTAAACGACATTTTCATGCACATGTGCTTTGCCAAAACGGGCACGCTTTCCCCCACCGGGGATGCCCGCCCGTTTTCAAAAGACGCCGACGGAACCGTGCTCGGTGAAGGCATCGGCATCCTGGTGCTGAAAAGACTTGCGGAAGCCGAACGGGACGGCAACCGGATTTATGCGGTTATCAAGGCCCTGGGGTCCTCCAGCGACGGAAAATCCCAAAGTATATATTCACCCAGGGTTGAAGGCCAGATCAAAGCCCTGCACGATGCCTATGAAAATGCCGGGGTGGATCCTGCCACCGTCGAGCTGATTGAAGCCCACGGCACCGGAACCCGGGTAGGCGACAAGGTCGAATTTGAAGCCCTGCGCCGGGTTTTCGGAAAATCCGCTTCCGGCAATCCCGGCTGTGCCCTGGGCTCGGTCAAATCCATGATCGGCCACACCAAGGCCGCTTCCGGTGCAGCCGCCCTGATCAAGGCAGCCCTGGGGCTTTATCACAAGGTATTGCCCCCCACCTTGAAGGCCGAAACGCCCGACCCGGCTTTGGGAATCGAAGGCAGCCCCTTTTACCTGAACACCTCACTGCGTCCCTGGTTTTCCAGCAACGACCACCCCCGGCGGGCCGGCGTGAGTGCCTTTGGCTTCGGCGGCAGCAATTTCCACGCGGTACTCGAAGAATACAAGCACCGGAAAACAGAAACATCCTGGACCGGGGATTCGGAAATCCTGGCTTTTTCTGCAAATGATCCCTCAGCACTGATTCAACAGGTACGTAAAATAAAAGCTGCCGTTTCCCGCGAAATGTCAGATGACGAGTTTGCCGTGATGGCCGCCGAATCCCGCAGCCGCTTTTCCAGCCAGGATCCCAACCGTATCCTGATGGTCTGCAGCCCCGATGAAACCAGGGGTCGACTGCTGGATCGGGCCCTTGATGCGCTGAACCCGCAAGCCGGACACAGCGGTTTGAATTCGAAAAACATTTATTCAGGAGTCGGACCAGTCCCTGGCAAACTGGCACTGGTCTTTCCGGGCCAGGGGAGCCAATACACGGGCATGGGCCGGGATTTCATCTGCACATTTCCCCGGGCCATGGCCGTACTGGAAGCAGCCAACCGAAAATTTGAATCTTCCGGACGTCTTAGCGACCTGATTTTCCCTCCCCCGGTTGCTGCCGCCGATCGCCGCGTTAAACACGAAGAAAGATTGCGCCGCACGGAAGTGGCCCAACCGGCTATCGGGGCCGTCAGCCTGGCCATGTTCAGGGTGCTGCAACAGTTCAACGTTGTGCCGGCGGCAACCTGTGGGCACAGCTTTGGAGAATTGACGGCTCTTTGTACGGCCGGCTGGATGGAAGAAGCGGCATTTTTGGAACTGGCCGTCACCCGCGGCCGCCTCATGGCCGATGTCAGTAAAAATCGCCGCCATCGGCCCGGTGCCATGCTGGCGGTTTTTGCTCCCATAGAAAAGTTGGAATCACTGCTGAGCGATACGGGTACCAACGTCGTTCTGGCTAATTACAACAGCCCCGGCCAGGGCGTTTTATCCGGTTCGGCGTCACAGATCGCCGAAATCGAGACAATATGCCGCCAAAAACACATTCGCACCGTCCGGCTGCCAGTTTCAGCCGCTTTTCACAGCCCGCAGATCAAAGACGCCCTGGAGCCCTTTGCCCGGGCATTGTCAAAGATCGACATCGATCCGAGCGCTGTTGATGTGTACGCCAATACTGGCGGCAACACCTATTCGCGTGACCCGGATGAGGTCCGACGACAACTGGGAAATCATCTGGCCTGCCCGGTCGAATTCGTCCGGGAAATTGAAAATCTTTATCAAGCCGGTGTGTCCACGTTCGTGGAAGTCGGCCCTCGATCAGTGCTCACCCGCTTGATCGACGATATTTTGCAGGGCCGGCAGTTTCAGGCCATCGCACTGGATGCCTCGGCGGGAAAATCCGGCGCTGGTATCGCGGATTTTGCCGGACTGCTCTGCCGGCTGGCATCCCTGGGCCATCCCGTAGCCCTGGACCGTTGGGGGCACCGGGTTTCAGGCATTCGAAAACCGAAAATGAACATCCCCCTTAGCGGGACCAACTACCGGAATCAGAAACCGGCTTCATCTTCAACATTTTCCCCCGGGATTGAATATCAGGAACCCATGGATCAGGATCGAATAAAAAAACCAGACGTCATCATGGACGCCTTCAAGGTGGTTACCGAAGGATTAAAGTCCATGCAGCAACTTCAATCGCAAACAACCCTGGCGCACCAGAAGTTTCTGGAGTCCCAGGCCGAAGCCAATCGCGCCCTGCAGGAAATTATGAGAAACACCCAGCGTCTGGCGGAAGGCTCATTGGGAATTTCGCCGCATGCGGCACAGCCGTCCGAACAGGTGTCGCCACCGCTTTATTCTGCAGAGCCTGAGACGCAGACCGAAGATGGTCTCGTGCTGCCGACAGTTGTAAATCCTGCAGCTGCCGCAAGTTCACCGCAAACCCTGCCGACCGATGCCACGCCGACGGCCATCATGCCGCAAATGCCATTCGGCCGCAATGATTCTGAAACGGCGGCCAACGGGTATCCAGAAAAAAATGCAGCGCCGGCTGTCATCGCTCCCCGATCTGCAGGCGCCCAGTCTTTTCAGCAGCAGGAAAAAATCAGCACCACGCTGCTGGAGGTCGTCAGCCGCCTGACGGGCTATCCCCGGGAAATGCTCGGCCTGGACATGGACATCGAAGCCGATCTGGGCATCGACTCCATCAAACGCGTGGAGATCCTTTCAAGCCTCGAAGAGCAATTGCCCCACCTGCCCGCTGTTTCTCCCGATGTCATGGGCACCTTGAAAACCCTTGGACAAATTGTCGAATTTCTGGGCGCCGCAGGTGATGAATCAGCAAATGAAACCCCGCCAGCAGCTGCTGCGCCCAGAGGAGAAAAGCTGCCAAGCAGCGAAAATCTCGCCCCGGCCCACACCGGATCGCATGAAATCAGCACCACGCTGCTGGAGGTCGTCAGCCGCCTGACGGGCTATCCCCGGGAAATGCTCGGCCTGGACATGGACATCGAAGCCGATCTGGGCATCGACTCCATCAAACGCGTGGAGATCCTTTCAAGCCTCGAAGAGCAATTGCCCCACCTGCCCGCTGTTTCTCCCGATGTCATGGGCACCTTGAAAACCCTTGGACAAATTGCGCAATTCCTGTCAACACCCGATTTATCCGATAATTCCAACGAGACTGCGAAAAAAATAAAACCAGCCCAACTGGCCGGAGCCGACCAAACGCCGACACCCGGCTCTTCCCCGGAGCCGGTGGATTTATCCCGGCCGACGGAAAACCTGCAAAGCGTTTCCCGCAGACTGATCTCGGTGATACCCGCGCCCGCGCCTGATCTTGCGCCGGTTGCAATTAACGCTGATAAAGTGGTGTATGTAACCAGGGAAGGCTCTGGCCTGTCGGCGCAAATCATCGCCGCTTTTTTAAAACGGGGCATTCACGCAACGGGCATCCCTCTTGACGCTGCAACGGATTCCCAGCAGTTGAAAACTGCCGCCGGCCTGGTTATCGTGCTGGATCCAAAATCCGGGCAAATGCTTCAGGATCTGAAAAAGGTTTTTACCCTGACGAAACAACTGGCACCAGACATCACCGGTTCTGCCGAAGATGGCGGGGCCCTGTTTGCCACCGTCACCCGCCTTGACGGTGCCTTTGGCTGCCGGCAGCAATTTCTTGACTATCCCCTTCAGGGCGCCCTGGCAGGCCTTACAAAAACAGCGGCTATCGAATGGCCCGCGGTTTGCTGCCATGCCATCGATATTATCCCCGAACAGGAGGATATTCAAAAAAAGGCACAGACGATAGTCAACGAAATTTTAACGCCCGGACCGGTTGAAATTGGACTGGATAACACTGATCGTTGGACGCTGGCCCTGGAACCCGCTGCCTTTCCATCGGGCCGTCTGACCCTCAATCCCGATGATGTCGTGGTCATCAGTGGCGGTGCCAGGGGCATTGCAGCTTCCGCGGCGCTGGCCCTTGCCGAGCGCACCCGGATCAGCCTGGTATTGCTGGGCCGATCGCCGCATCCTTTTGACGAGCCCCCCTGGCTGATAAAAGGCAGGGTGACCCCCACCACCGG
>JAOZSC010000086.1:1924-2629 GCA_029939875.1 Desulfobacterales bacterium | reverse complement strand
TATCTCTGCAAGGTGACGCCGCCATTAAAAAAGCCATTTGGGAACATGAATTTTCCGGCGCCGGTGCTTCTCCGGCGCAAATTGAAACTGTATTTAAAAAATACATGTCGAATCGAGAGATTACCGCCAGCCTGGAAAAAATAAAATCATCCGGTGCCGGTGTGTACTATCATTCGGTGGATGTGCGCGATGCTGAAGCTGTCCGAGCCGTGCTATCCGAAGTTCGTTCCGCCCTCGGCCCCATTTCCGGCATCATCCATGCGGCCGGGGTGCTGGAAGATCGTCTGATCATCGATAAATCCGTCGAACAGTTTGCCCGTGTTTTTGACACCAAGGTCACGGGATTTCTCAATCTTCTGCATGCCTGTGAAAAAGATCCTTTGAAGTATATCGTCGCGTTTTCTTCAGTCGCCGCCCGCCTGGGCAACAAGGGACAGGTGGATTATGCCATGGCAAACGAGGCACTCAATAAAATCGTCCGGACACAGTCTGCTAAACGGCCCGACTGCCGGACAATCGCAATCAACTGGGGCCCCTGGGACGGCGGCATGGTAACCAAAGCTTTGAAACGTGAATTCGAACGCCGCGACATCGAGCTGATCCAGGTCGATGCGGGTGTCGCCTGCATGCTACGTGAAATGGAAGGCGACAACACCCATCCGGTTGAAGTGGTGATCGGAGCCGGCATTACCGCTGATACTGCGG
>JAOZSC010000086.1:833-1914 GCA_029939875.1 Desulfobacterales bacterium | reverse complement strand
TGAATCTTCAAACCGGTGCCCCGATATATCCGGTAGAGACTGAATCCAGGCTGTCACAGGCCTTTGAGCGTGAAATCAGCATCGAACAGTATCCGGTGTTAACTTCCCATGTCATTGACGGCAAGCCGGTAGTCCCTCTGGCGCTGATAACCGAATGGTTTGCCCACGCCGCTCTGCATGAAAACCCGGGCCTGACCTTTCACGGGCTTGACGAGATCCGTGTTTTAAAAGGCATCCGGCTTGAAAACGAAAAATCCTGCATTCGCCTTTTTGCCGGCAAACCTCGAAAAAAAGGAACTGTCTATGAAGTTGAAATGCAGGTGCGCAATGGGGAAAAGACCGGTCGGGAATTGATTTACTCGAAAGCCACAGCCGTTTTAATTGACCAGCCGGTTCCGCTACCGGATTTCAAATTTTCAAAAGCCATGCTGTCAAAGGTATCGACCCGAAAAGTTGAGGAAGTTTACGAGCAGATTCTATTTCACGGCCCAAAACTTCGGGCTCTAAAACGCATCGTCAGCTGCTCTCCGCGTGGCATGGTTGCCCACATTTCCTGTGCACCGGTACCTGACGAGTGGATGGCAGCGCCACTGAGAAATCGCTGGATTGCAGATCCTCTGGTGCTCGACGGAGCTTTCCAGATGGCATCGCTTTGGTGTTTTGAAGAAAAATCGGTGGTCTCGCTTCCGAGTTATGCCCTTTGCTACCGACAGTACCGTCATCCCTTCCCCAGCGGGGAAGTCATCTGCGTGCTGGAAGTGCGGGAAGCGACGAACCGTAAAATGCGCGGAGATTTCACATTCCTGGATGCCGACGAAGGGGTTGTAGCGCGCTTGACCGGCTACGAGGCAATTATGGATGAATCCTTGAACCGGGCGTTTAAACCCCGGTATCGGGCTTCAGCGTAAAAGAAGTGCCTAAAGTTTGAAGTGCCTAAAGTTGTGGTGTCGCTGCGCTCAGTCTTATGAAAGCAGCTATCGATAGTAGTCCGTATAGATGGCCTGGAATCAGAATAAGAAAATTGCAGCTGCTAACAAAAAGTCAAACGACCTTCTCTATCCCTTTGTAGATCTCCGAAGAC
>JAOZSC010000086.1:0-823 GCA_029939875.1 Desulfobacterales bacterium | reverse complement strand
GGCAATTATGGATGAATCCTTGAACCGGGCGTTTAAACCCCGGTACCGGGCTTCAGCATAGCAGAAGTCAAACGACTTTCTCTATCCCTTTGTATATCTCCGAAGACAGGCCGAAAAAATCAATCGCCTCAATGCCTGCTACAAAATTTTTGCACGGAGGACAGTATTTTTTAGGCTTGCCGCGCCCGCTCCAAAGCAACTTCATGCGATGAACCATACCGCATTTCGGGCAGATACACTCGATCGTGATGCCGCCCCGGGGATCGCTGCCGCCGGGATGCATGCAATCTTCTGTCAAATAACTGCTGTTGCTGGTTGCAGACATATTCTTACCTCCCAATGCTTGTACCCTAAATGATCAGCCAGGGTTGAACAACATTTTCTCAATCGGGCCGTTGCTCTTAATCATCTCCTTTTCTTTTTTTCGTATTTCCGGATGAGATCATTGATGGCTTCCTCCAGCAGCCTGCCGATGGACATGTCCGTATCAACGGCAAGATGCTTAAGGGCCTTGAGAATATCAGTATCGATTCTGGTTGAAAATGTCTTTTTAGATCCCATAGTTATATTCATATAATATTTATTTCTTTATTGCAAGTATTTTTTAAAAATTTATTTATATTAAAAAATAAAGAGCATCTCCGGCATAAAAAAAGTATGCTCCCACGTAAACACCTCGGCCGGTTTTTTGTGTGCTTCGCAGGCATCAGATAAAAAGTGATGAAAAAATGAGCTTTCCACCATAAATTACTTGACAAAATGATCATATTATGAATTATCGCATATAGGTGGCGTTGAAACCACTATTAATCTTTGAAAAGCA
>JAOZSC010000085.1 GCA_029939875.1 Desulfobacterales bacterium | reverse complement strand
TAGCGGTTAATTGTTGAGTTGATTTTCATATCAGAGGAAATCAGCGGTTTCCGGCCTGAGGAACGTTCCGGGAAAAATTGTCGCCAAACTGCATCAGGTAAAGCTTGTAATACTCGCCGCGCCGGGCGATCAATTCGTTATGATCTCCCTCTTCCACGATCCGGCCATCGGCAATAACAATGATTCTGTGAGCATACCCGATGGTGGACAGGCGGTGGGCGATGACAAAGGTTGTACGCCCTTTCATCAAGTTTTCCAGTGCTTTTTGTACCAGTCCTTCGGATTCGGAGTCCAGCGAGGAGGTGGCCTCGTCAAGGATCAATATGGGAGCATCCTTCAACAGTGCCCGGGCAATGCAGATGCGCTGCTTCTGCCCACCGGAAAGCCGACCGCCCAGCTCACCGATGAAGGTGTCAAATCCCCGGGGAAATCCACGGATGAACTCATCGGCATAGGCTGCCCCGGCCGCCTGGATGATCTGCTGTTGAGAGGCATCCGGATTGCCGTAGGCAATGTTGTTGCGGGCCGTATCATTGAACAGGATCGGCTCCTGGGTGACGATGGCGATTTGTCTGCGCAGGTCTGCAACCGAGGGTTGACGGACATCGATGCCGTCGATTAAAATCCGGCCCCGGGTCGCGTCGTAAAATCGGGGGATGAGGTTTACCAGGGAAGTTTTCCCGCCGCCGCTCATGCCCACCAGGGCAACAATTTCTCCGGCGGCAACCTCCAGGTTGATGTTTTGCAGTACCGGGGTCTGATCATATTGAAACGACACGTCTTCAAAGCTTATCCGATGCGTGCCGGCCGGGATGGGAACCGGGGCGCGGGCTTCAATGATGTCTGATTTTCGCTCCAGGATGTCAAAAATACGATCAGCAGCAGCCATCCCGCGTTGAACGGCATTATTCAGTTTGCTCAATTTCTTGAGTGGCTCGTACATCAAACCCACCGCCAATAAAAAGGACATAAATGTTCCGAATGTGTAAGTACCGCGAATCACCTGATGGCCTCCGTACCAGATAATAAACGCAATACCGAGGCCTCCCAGAAATTCCATCAACGGTGATGACAACACCTTGACTTTGGTTTCGCTCATTTCCAGTTTGAAAATTTTACGGGACTTTTTGGCAAAACGCTTTTTCTCATGGGCCTCCATGCCGAAAGCTTTTACAATTTTATTGCCGGTAAGGGTCTCGTGCAAAAAAGAGTTTATATCTGCCACGGCTTCCTGGGTACCACGCCGCACCCGCCGGATTTTGCGCCCGAATTGAAAAATGGGGATCCCGGCCACCGGAATCACCACAAAGGCATAAACGGCCAGCTTGGGAATCATGAAAAAGGTCACTGACACCAGCCCGATGATGGTAAAAAAATGCTGGATGGAGCCGGTGATGGCAGAGGTGAACATCGCACTGATAATGTTAACGTCATTGGTGATGCGTGACATGAGATCGCCGGTTTTTTCCCGCTGAAAAAAAGCCAGCGGAAGATCCTGCATGTGGTTGTACAGACGATTTCTCAACCGCATGACAATGTCCTGGCCAATGTAACTTAAAAGATAGCCGGAGCCATAGGCGGCCACGCCTTTTATGAAAAAAACAGCCAGCACGGCCGCTGGAATCAACAGCAGCATCTGGGGGTTCTTCTGTTCGAATATGTTTTCCACCGCCGGTTTGACGAGATAAGCGGTTGCGGCGGTCATGGCCGCCACAATGGCAGAACACGCCGCTGATGCGGCCAGTTTTGTCCAGCTGTCTTTTACGAACCCCAACAGTTCCTTATGCCGTGGGCTCAGTTTTGGCAGGGGTATCATTTTCATAAATTGACGTTTTCAGGCAGCAGGTTGGTCCAGCAGGCCCAGGGCAATATCGGCCACACGGGCAGCGGCTCCAGGTCCTCCCAGCAAGTCGTGCAGGCCCAGCAACTGCCGCTTGAGAATGTTTAATTCATTTTTGTCGTGCAGCAGGCCTCCGACGGCCGCGGCGATTTTATCGGCCCGGGCGTCGTGCTGCACCAGTTCGGCGACGATTTGCCGTCCGGCAACCAGGTTGACCAGGCCGATATGAGGTACGCGCACCAGCGCCCGGCCCAGCCAGAAACTGACCGGCGATACCCGGTAGATAATCACCATGGGGGTGCCGTGCAGCGCTGCCTGGAGAGTTACGGTCCCGGAGGCCGCTACGACGACGTCGCTGCGTTCAAAAACCGTCTCCACCGGCCCGGATATCACTTCGAATCCGGCAGCCCCCGGATGTTGCGCCATCAGGGTGTCAATTTGTTTTTTCAAAACCGACGGCGCATGGGAAATTATAAATTCAGCCCGCTTCAATTCAGCTTTCAAAACTGCGGCCGTCTCCAACATAACCGGAAGATGCCTGGCAATCTCACCGCTGCGCGATCCCGGCAGCAGGCCGATAACCGGCCGATCGATGTCAGTAATTTTCAGACTTTGACGGGACAAAGCGGACGGGTCGTCAAGCAGGGGATGACCGACAAAGGTTACCGGCACATCATGTTGCCGGTAAAAGTTTTCCTCGAAGGGCAAAATGACGGCCATGTGATCCACCAGCCGGGCGATGCGCCGGACGCGACCGCGACGCCAGGCCCACACCTGGGGGCTGATATAATACAGCACCGGAATACCCAGCTTTTTTGCCGTGGCCGCCACGCAAAGGTTAAAATCCGGAAAGTCAATGAGAATGAGCAGTTCGGGCCTCAGGCTTTTTAACAGCTTTTTCATGACTGCCAGGCCATTGATAATAGCGGGCAGCTTGGCAAATACTTCAGTGATGCCGACCACTGACAGGCTGGCGGCATCCGCCACGATTCGCACACCAGCTTGCTGGAGGGCGGGGCCGCCGATTCCACAGAAAAACAGGCCGGGGTCTTTTTGCTGCATGGCACTTACCACCCGAGCACCGTGCTGGTCACCGGATGTCTCACCAGCGACAAGAACCACGCAAGATTGAGGCGCTGCCGGCGTCATGGCAGCCCATCCCGGATACGGCCGGCTATCAAAAAAATCGCCCATGCAAAACCTGTTGTCCTGAACGGGAGGTCAAGGTCTGCCGCGGATATTTTCCCCGGTCCTGGGCTAAACTGGTGCATGCGGGTCATTTCCCATAGCGCGCTATGGCCACGTTGATCTGATCCATGATGTTCAGGGCCACCTGCAGCGCCTTGCGGCCCGCCTGACCGGAAACCGCCGGGACCTGGCGGGTAATTACGGCCTGGATATAGGAGGCCAGTTCATCTTCCAGGGCATCGGCTTCGGAAAAAGACAGCTGACGGATGTCGGTGCCCGGAATCAGCCCGGCGGTGGAGCTTTTATCCTGGCGAATGACGGTAATATCACGGGCGGCAAAGTCAACCGATACATAGGCATCTTTTTGAAACAGCCTGATTTTGCGCTGATTTTTAATGGAGATGCGACTGGCGGTGACATTGGCCACGCAGCCGCTGTCAAACTCCAGCCGGGCATTGGCGATGTCGGCATGCTGACCGACTACGGGGGCCCCGGCGGCATGGATACTTTTGATCCCGGATTTGACAAGGGTCATGATAATGTCAATGTCATGAATCATAAGATCCAGCACCACGCTGACATCGGTGCTGCGGTCTTTATAAATACTCAACCGATGCGCCTCGATGAACATGGGGTTGTGGACGATGTCCCTGAGCGCCACCACGGCCGGGTTGAACCGTTCCAGATGGCCCACCTGCAGAATGCGCCCCCGGGATTCGGCGATCTGTATCAATTCATCGGCCTGTTCCAGGCTGGTGGTCATGGGTTTTTCCATCAGCACATCCACATCGTGGCTGAGAAAAAAACGCCCCACGGCAAAATGGTCCGCCGTCGGGACCGCGATGCTGACCGCATCCACAGCCCCGCCCAGATCCCGGTAATTGGTATAGGCGCGGGTGGCGAACATGGCAGCAACATCTTCAGCCCGGGATCGCTTGATATCCACAACCCCGATCAGTTGCACGTTGGCCATCCGGGCATACTTCTCGACATGAAATTTACCGAGATAGCCAACACCGATCACCGCCACTCGAATTTCCGGCATTAAATGCGAACTCCCGTTTTGCCTGTTTTTTAAAAACGCACCGCGCAAATTGTTGCTATGTTAGTAAGCGATTGTCAAAGTCGAGGACCCACCTCTGGCAGCCGGCCTTTACCGGGTGATTCCCCGGTTAGAGGATTTAATGAAATTGATAAAATTAATCACTTCCGGCAAATGGTCCACTTCTGCCAGCGATCGTTCAATGGCTTCATTGAGGGTGATGCCAATGCGGAAAAAAATGCGGTACACCCGTTTTAAAGCCGTTACGGTGGTTTCCGAAAACCCGAACCGCTTCAGTCCCACCCGGTTGAGACCATACAGCCTTGCGCGGTCGCCGGCGGCAATCACATAGGGAGGAATATCTTTGGGTATCGCGGATTTTCCGCCCACATAGGCATATTCTCCAATACGGACAAACTGATGGATCGCCACCAGTCCCCCGATGGTGACATAATCGCCGATGGTAATATGGCCGGCCAAGGTCGCATTGTTTGCCAGCACGACCCGACGGCCCGTCTTGCAGTCGTGGGCCACATGACAATAGGCCATCAGCAGATTTTCCTCCCCGATTTCGGTGATTCCCGTACCAAAGGCCGTGCCCCGGTTAATGGTGGCAAATTCCCGCACCACCGTGCCGCGGCCGATCTTGACATAGGTTTTTTCCCCTTTGAATTTGACGGCCTGGGGTTCACCTCCCACCGAGGCATACTGGAAGATATGGCAACCCGGGCCGATGGATACATAAGGGTCAACCGTCACGTGGGGTCCCAGCACCGTGTCGGAGGCGATAAAAACATTATCAGCAATAACAGAGTACGGACCAATTTTTACATTCTCGTCAATTTCAGCACCGGTACTGACAATGGCTGTGGGATGAATCATACATTTTCTCCGAAGGAAGCCATAAGTTCGGCTTCGGCGGCCAGTTGGCCACCAACGGTTGCGGTACCAAACATCTTCGCCGCTTTTGATCGTAATTTCAATAACTTGGCTTCAAGAATGATCTGATCGCCAGGGACGACGGGTTTGCGAAACCTCACCTTGTCCATGCCCATGAAATAGATAAGCCGGCCCTTTTGCCCGGTCGGCGCCGATTCATTGGCCAGTATACCGCCGGCCTGGGCCATGGCCTCGATGATGAGCACACCGGGCATGATGGGGCGGCCCGGAAAATGCCCCTGGAAAAAAGGTTCGTTGATGGTGACGTTTTTTAACGCCACAACCCGGTCACCGGGCGTCAGCTCCAGTATCCGATCCACCAGCAAAAACGGATAACGATGGGGCAGCAACTGCATGATGGCCCCGATATCAGAGTCTGATTTCATTTCCCACCTCCGTTTTTTTCCAGCGCCCGCAGTCTTTTTTCCAGCGCCGAAAGTTTCTTACTCAATTCCGGCAGCCTGGGAATCAGTCGCTGAACCCGCAACCACAGCCGGTGAGGCATTTCCGGAATACCCGAAGATACGATCTGGCCGGCAGGCACCGGTTTGCCCACCCCGGTCTGGGGACCGACGGTAGCGCCGTCGCCGATGCTCAGGTGTCCGGCAATCCCGGCCTGCCCGGCTAAAACGGCATTTTTACCGATGGTAACGCTGCCGGAAATTCCTACCTGGGCCACCAGGACAGTGTTTTGCCCCACGATGACGTTGTGAGCGATATGAACCAGGTTGTCGGTTTTGACCCCCCGTCCGATAAGTGTTTTGCCGAAAGTAGCGCGGTCAATGGTGTTGTTGGCCCCGATCTCAACATCATCGTCTATCTGCACGATTCCCGTGTGCGGTATTTTGTGATAGGCCTGACCATCGGGCGCAAACCCGAATCCGTCGCTTCCGATCACCGTGCCGGAATGAATAATCACACGATGGCCGATGCAGGCCCCATGCAGTATGGTCACATTGGGGTAAATGACAACATCATTGCCGATGCTGACATGATCTGCGATAACGACGCCTGCCTGCAGCCAGACGCGGTCGCCGATCGTCACACCATCGCCGATCACCGTCTGGGGTCCGATGGCAACCTTCTCGCCGATGACAAAATTTTTTCCAATTACTGCGGAACGATGAATCCCGGGCGAGGCGACCGGTGGGGGATAAAAATATTGCATCACCTTTGCAAATGCCGCCATGGGGTTGTCCACCTGGACAAGGATCCTGCTGTCCAGTTGAAAATCCCGGGGAACGATGACAGCCCCGGCCAGAGTCCGGGCCACTTTTTTTAAAAATTTGGCACTGCCGGCCACGGTAATCATATCGCCGTCGGCCGTCTCAAGGGGCCCGACTGCGCAAATCATTTTTTCTGGATTACCGACTATGGTGCCCTGCACCATACTGGCAATCCTGGACAAAGGCACCTGCATTATCGCTTACCATTTCGTTTGGCCATCTGTTGTTCCCCAACGTATTTTCGGCCGGCATTACCGCCTGCCGATTACTGTTTCTTTCTTTTGGCCACTTTGCTGTTGAGCTTCTGGATGAGTTGATCGGTTACATCAATGGAGTTGGGAGCATACAGCACGCCAATCTTGTTGACAATCAGAAGGTAGCCTCCTTTTTTACCCATTTCGTCCACCAGCTGCTGAACGTCGGTTTTGAGCTGCCCCATCAACCGGGCTTCCAGTCGCTGCAGGTCTGTCGTATATTTTTTTTGCAGCGTTTTAAAATCGTTTATTTTTATGCGGTAATCACGTTCTTTTTCTTCGCGCGTCTCCTTGCTCATGACCATGGATTCGCGTTCGAGCCTTTTTCTGATGTTTTCAATCTCAGCTCCCCGGGTTTTCAGATCCGTCTCCATCTTGTCCCTTTCCTTTTTGAGAGTGGCCTGGATGGATTTACCGGTGGTCGAGTTTTGAAGAATTTTCGGCAGATCGACGACCCCGATTTTGGCGACATCAGCCGCCGGTGAAAAACTGGCGGCACCGATCACGAACCACAAAACAAAAAATATGCTAACCGCAAATTTCACTGCTCGCATTGCATCCCCCTTATTTTGTCATAAAATGTAAGAACGGCCGCCGCATTCTGCGATGCCGTGATGATCATATCTTATAATTGCTCGAATTTCATCCGATTTGCAACTGAATTTTCCTCAATATTATGGTTTTCTAACCGCAGCATTATTTTCCAGGCTGTCATCCATGCGTGCGGTTAAAAACTCGAAGCCATGGTAAACACCCAGGCCCCGGACCCGTGATCGCTTTTTTTGCGGTCCAGGATCCACGCATATTCCAATATGATCGGTCCCATGGGCGACAACCAGCGAAGGCCGGTGCCCGCGCTTTGCCGCAGATTGGTCAATTCGATGCGGTCCCCCGTCTTGGCAATATTGCCGGTATCAAAAAAGACGGCCCAGTATACGCCAGCTGTCTTGACCACGGGAAACCGGTATTCCGCATTGAACTGGACGAATCTTTCGCCGCCGATTTCCGAGCCGCCATTAGATGTCGGACTGAGGTCACCCCGCTCAAAACCCCGCAGCGCGTTGACCCCGACCATATAAAATTTTTCATAGTCCGGCAAGTCCTTCTTCGGGTTTTCAATCACCCAGCCGGCCCGGCCGTGCAGCACCCCCACCGTTTCCCAGAGCAGAGGAAAATACCAACCGGTTTCAGCAATATACTTGGTAAAACCGACGTTTCCGCCCAGACCGGCAAATTCTGCTGACAGGCTGGAAAAAGACCCGGTGGTGGGGTTAAATGTCTGATCCCTTGAATCGTAGCGCACCCGGGCCGTAATACTGCTTTTGGTGTTTTTACCCTTATCCCGTTTAATGGATTCGGCCGCATCCTCATCGATATTGGTAATGTTGGCAATATCGTAAGTATAGGTTAAAAATCCACGGGTGTAATCGATCAGCGGATAGCTGAGTCCGAAGCTGCCACCGATGCTGTCCTTGTCATAATCGTTGAAATTATAGACCCAATTGTACACCTCTGTGTTCGCCGACAGCGGAATATCAAACAGCCACGGTTCGGTAAAACTCAGGGTATATTTTGTGGTTTTAGAGCCTAACTGCGCCTGCAGTGACAGTGTCTGGCCACGCCCGAACAGGTTGCGCTCCGAAATCGAGCTGGTAAGAAAAACATTTTCAACGTTGCCGAACCCGGCGCCGAAACTGAATGCGCCGGTATTTTTTTCGGTTACATTGATTTTCAAGCGCATTTTATCATCACTGCTGCCCTTGACGGTGTTCACCTTGATATCTTCGAAATAATCAAGCCGGTAAAGGTTTCGGATACTGCGCTTTAATCTCCGGCCGCTGAACAGCTCATGCTCATAGACCTGCAACTGACGGCGGATCACCTTATCGCGTGTTTTGGTATTACCGGTGATGGTAATTTCTTCAAAATAAACCTGGTGGCCTTTCTTGATGTCCATGATAATATTGACAACGATATTTTCAGTATCCCTGTCAATGCGGGGCGCGATGTCGGCATTGGCATAGCCTTCATCGGAATAAACATCGGTCAGGGCCATCACGTCCTTGCGCAGGATATCACGGTTGTAATACTCCTCTTCGGCAT
>JAOZSC010000084.1 GCA_029939875.1 Desulfobacterales bacterium | reverse complement strand
ATTATCGGCAAACGGGAGAAAAAGATGAATTTTGAATGCATAATATACGAAAAGCAGGGAGGGATTGCGACCATCAAGCTCAACCGGCCCCGGGTTCTCAATGCCATGAACAAACAGCTGTGGATCGATTTTCAGGCAGCCCTGGAAGATGCCAAAAATGATCCCGTCGTGAAAGTGCTGGTGGTCACCGGCCAGGGAAGAGCATTTTCGACAGGGGCCGATTTAAAGGAATCCAAAACCCGCAGCCTGGAAGCCTACCGTGATTACCTCGAACAGCTCCAGGAAGCTTCGAGAAAAATCATGCGCTTTGAAAAACCGACCATTGCCGCTATCAACGGATATGCGGTCGGCTCCGGCTACGAACTGGCCCTGGCCTGCGATATTCGAATCGCAGCTGAAGAATCCCGGATCGGTTCTCCGGAAGCAAAAGTGACATCCTCGGTGACCGGCGGTGCCTTCCGGCTGGTGCAGGATTTAATCGGGCCCGGCAAAGCCAGAGAACTCCTTTTTACCGGCGACTACATCGACGGAAAAGAGGCCGAACGCATCGGCCTGGTCAACCACGCGGTTCCCCTGGCGCAGCTGGAAGCTGAAGTCACTGCCATGGCCGAAAAAATCGCCGCCAATTCGGCCATTTCACTGAAAATGATTAAAAAAGGCCTGCAGATGGCCCGGGGCGAGGTCAGCCTGGAAGCCCTGATGGACTTTGAAGTGGAAGCCTGCCTGGCCTGCGTATCCACCGGCCAGCGGCAGGAATCGTTAAAACAGTTCGAAAAAAGAAAAAAGCCTTAATGCTCGATGCAGATATCAAATAGGGAGTCGCTGAACCCTGAACCTGGAACCTTGTACCCTGAACCCTTAAACCTTTAATTGAGGTAACCCATGTCCCTGGAACAAATTTTAAACGCCGAATCGGTCGCCATTGTCGGGGCCTCCAAAAACGAGACCAAACGCGGCTATCAGACCATTCGCACCTTGCTGGATGAAAAATACGAAGGCCGGATCTATCCTGTAAACCCACGGGAAAAAAGTATTCTGGGTTTTAAATGCTACCGCACGGTTTCCGACATCGAAGAGCCCGTTGATGTTGCGGTCGTCGCCACCCCGGCCCGCAGTCTGCCGACGGTACTGGAGGACTGCGGCCGTAAAGGGGTCAAGGGAGCGGTTGTTCTGGCCGGCGGATTTTCCGAGATCGGTGCCGAGGGCCGCAGCCTGGAGCAGGAAATGGTAACCATTGCCCGCAAACACAACTTGAGGATCGTCGGTCCCAACACTTCAGGGATGATCAACCTGCACGATCACCTCAACCTGGTGGGCCTGCGCAACGCTCCCGAAGGCGACATTGCGCTTTTGACCCAGAGCGGCAACATGGCCCTGACCTTGATTACCGAAGCCAAGCTGAAAAGCCGCAAGGGGTTTTCCTACTACGTCGGAGTGGGCAATGAATCCGACATCAAGTTTCACGAGTACCTGGATTTTTTTAGCCGGGATCCCCGGACAAAGGCCATCCTGATGTACGTGGAGGGGATGCACAGCGGCCGTGAATTTCTGCAGCATGCTTACAAAGCCACCCTTGAAAAACCCATCATCCTCCTCAAAAGCGGACGCTCGTCGACGGGTAAAAAATCCGCCGGGTCCCATACCGGGTCCCTGGCCGGAATGTCCGAGGTTGCCAGGGGTGCTTTCCAACGCGCGGGTATCGTGGTGATTGAAAATTCCGATGAATTGTTCCCGGCCGCTGAAGCCCTGTCAAGCCTGCCGCCCATAAAAAACAACAGGGTCGCCATTCTGGCCGACGGCGGCGGCCACGCCACCATTGCCGCGGATCTGCTGACCGACCTGGGGGTTACAATCCCCGAGCTGACCCCCAGAACCCGGGAAAAACTGCAAGAAATTCTCCCGGCGGCGGCTTCAGTTCCCAACCCGGTGGATGTTGCCGGCGGTACCGATGCCGACCCTTCCATTTTTGCCGACTGCGCCAAAATCATCCTGAAAGATCCCAACGTGGGCGGCCTTTTGATTGTGGGCCTTTTCGGCGGCTACGGGATTCGATTTGCACAAAGCCTCGCGCTGATGGAAGAAGACGCCGCCCACCAAATGGGCAAACGGGTGCGCAAAAGCAAAAAACCCATTGTCCTGCACAGCCTTTACAGCTCGGAAAAACCCCACTCCCTGGATCTGCTGCGCTATTACGGCATCCCGGTATATGACTCTTTGGATGTGGCCGTCAAATGCATTGCCGTGCTGGCTGAATACGGCAATTACCTTCGCAGTTATCACACCAAATCCAATTTTGTTCTCAACTGGCGTGCCAAGACCCGACCCGAGGGCGAACGGATTATCCAAAAGGCGCTCAACGAAGGACGCCGATCCCTTCTGGAGCATGAAGCCAAGGAACTGCTGGCCAAACACGGCGCCCCGGTATCCCGGGATCTGCTGGCCAAAACGGCGGATGAAGCGGTCGCCATTGCCAGAAAAATCGGCGGGGAAGCGGTTTTAAAAATCGTCTCTCCCCATATCCTGCACAAAAGCGACGCCGGTGGCGTGCGAACCAATGTTGGCGGCGAGACGGAGGTGCGCCGTGCATTTAAGGAAATTACTGAAAACGCGCGCCAATTTGACGCCAATGCCAAAATTATGGGAGTGCTGGTTTGCCCCATGGCGGCCAAAGGCGTCGAGGTGATCATCGGGACAAAATATGACGACCAGTTTGGTCCGGTGATCATGTACGGCCTGGGCGGCATCATGGTGGAAGTCTTAAAAGATGTTTCTTTCCGGGTGCTGCCGATCACGCCCACGGCCGCCCGGAAAATGATTGAAGAGACAAAATCCTATCCGATACTCAACGGCGCCCGGGGCAGACCACCGCTGGATCAAAAAGCCATTCGCAGGCTGCTGCTGCTGTGTTCCGAAATCGTGGAGGCCTACCCGGAAGTCGAGGAAATGGATCTCAACCCGGTCATTGTGCACGAGACCGGCCTGAGCGTCGTGGATGCCCGTATTATATTAAAAAAAGGAGACCCGCCGAAATGAAAACCATCATCACCACCGCCAACGCGCCGGCCGCCATCGGGCCCTATTCCCAGGCCGTGCAGATCAACGACCTGCTTTTTGTTTCCGGACAGATTCCCATGGACCCGAAAAATGGCGACCTGGTTCAGGGCGATATCGAGGCCCAGACAAAACAGGTGCTGGAAAATCTGAAGGCCATCATCGAAGCCGCTGGAATGGGCCTGCAAAACGTGATCAAGTGCTCCTGTTTTTTAAAGGACATGGACGATTTTGCCCGCTTTAATGCGGTGTACGAAACCTATTTCCAGCAGGATCCGCCGGCACGCGAAGCCGTGGAAATCGCCAGGCTCCCCAAAGATGTGCACATTGAAATTTCGGCCATCTGCGGCCAGGAGTAATCGCGTCTTAATTACCGGAACTCTGGGAAATGTGCAGTTCAGGTTGGGCCGACGGTTTTTTGGCAAACAGGCCGGTGATATCCCTGACAATCATATAAAGGGCGGGAACGTACAGCAGGGTCAAGAAGGTGGCGGCAATCAGGCCGAAGCTGATGCTTACCGCCATGGGAATCAGGAACTGGGCCTGGAAGCCACGTTCGAGCAGCAGCGGAAAAAGCCCGGCAACGGTGGTCAGTGAGGTCAGCAGCACCGGTCGGAAACGGGCCCGGCCGGACTCCACCACCGCCTGGGTTTCTTCCATGCCGCCGCGGATGGCCCGGTTGATAAAATCAATTAAAATCAGCGAATCGTTGACCACGATGCCCGAAAGGGCCACAATGCCGAAAATGCTGACAATCGTAAACTCCAGGCCCATGATCAAATGACCCAGAACGGCTCCGATCAGCCCGAACGGTATGGCCATCATAATGATGACGGGTTGAATGTAGGAACGGAATTGACTGGCCAGCAAAAGAAAAATGCCCATTAAGGCCAGCACGTAGCCGGTCTTGATGCTGTCCAGGGATTCCCGGGTCTCCTTGGCCTGGCCTTCCAGGTCATATTTTAGCCCCGGATAGCGCTGCATCAAACGGGGCAGGAACTCGGCTTTCAAGGCGGCCATGATGTTGTTGGCGTTGGCCCGGGTCTCGTCGATATCGGAGATGACGGAAATGGTGCGTTTGCGGTCGACCCGGTTGATAACCGAGTAGGCACGGCCCTCAACGATGCTGGCCACCTCCTCGATGGGAATTTCCCGGCCGTCACGGGTGCGGATGCGCATCTCCTCGATACCTGAAAGACTTCTGCGGTTACGGTCGGTATAGCGCACCATCACCTTGACATCATCACGCCCGCGCTGAATGCGCAGGGCCTCTTCGCCGTAAAAAGCCTGGCGCACCTGTCGGGCAATATCGCGCATGGTCACATCCAGGGACCTGGCACCGGGCTTGACGCCAATCTTGCGTTCCTGTTTACCGGGTCTGAAATTATCTGTAATATCGAAGGTCCCCGGATAGGTTTCAATTTCTTTTTTAACCTCCTCGGCGGCTTGCTGGAGCTGATCAAAATCCTGTCCGGAAAGCCGGATCTCGATAGGATTGCCGGCCGGGCCTCCTTCGAGGGTTGAAAAGGTCAGGCTCTCGAGGCCGGGGATCTCCCCGATCAAACTGCGCCACTGGTTCAAGATCCGGGTGGTGGAAAGATGGGGCCGTTTTTCCGAAGAAGCCACCTCGATCCACACTTGTCCCACGTTGCTCCCGATCTGGGCCGGTTTCCAATCCCGCCGGGGAATCAACCCCACCAGCGAAAACGCGTTTTCCACCAGAACAACATTTTTTTTCATCTCGCCGGCCAGGACCGTGTTGAGGTCAAACGCTTTTTTTTCCAGCCGTTCAATGGCTGTTTCGGTCAGGCGAAACGGGGTTCCCAGCGGATAGCTGGCTTCGGCGATAATCCAGTTGCTTTCCCCCTTGGGAAAAAAAACAAAGGGCACGTACCCGCCGATGACAACCCCCAGGCTGATAATCAAAATGCCGAGCCCCACGGAAAACGTAAAATAGCGGTTTTTAACCACGTATCGAACCGTCGGTGTGTAGAGTTTTTCGATCACGAAGTTTAGCCCGCTGTCGATCCGGCGTCGCAATTTTTCATGCCAGGAAGCCAGGCGGCGGCTTTTGCTTTCCGAATGCACCAGGGCGTGGTGCAGGTGGGAGGGGAGAATCACCAGGGCCTCGAAAAGCGACATGACTAAAATTGCGATAACAGCAATCGGCATCACCGCGATGAATTTTCCCATGAGCCCGGATATGAACAGCAGGGGGCAAAAGGCCACGATGGTGGTGGCCACCGCCATTAACACCGGGCCACCGACTTCCGTGAGGCCGTCCACCACCGCCGCAGTGGGCGTTTTGCCCCGTCCATAATGGGAATAGGCATTTTCTCCCACCACGATGGCATCATCGACCACGATTCCCAGGGTCATGATAAAGCCGAACAGGGAAATCATGTTGATGGTCTGATCCATATAGTCCAGTACCAGAAAGGCCCCCATGAACGACACCGCAATGCCGAACGAAACCCAGAAGGCCAGGCGAATGTTCAAAAAAAGCGCCAGGGCGATGAACACCAGCACAATACCCTGCAGTCCGTTTCGCAGCAGCAGGTCGATTCGCTCCTGGACCATCACCGACAGATCGCCCCAGACGGCCAGCTGCATATCGGCGGGAAGCAGCCGGGACTGCTGCGCGATATAATGCTTGACGATGCGGGTCAGTTCGATGATGTCCTGGTCACTGGTACGGTTGACCTGAACAATGGCCGCCGGCTGGCCGTTAAAACGCGTTTTGATGTCGGTATCTTTAAAACCGTCGATGACTGTGGCTACCTGCCCGAGTTGAACCACCGTTCCGTCGGCCAGGGTAATCAGCGGCAGCAGTTTGAATTCGTTGCCGGTGTAGAGCTGCCCCTTGGCCCTTACCAGGATCTCTCCCTGTTTGGTTTTGATGGTTCCACCGGGAAGGTCAATGCTGCCGGAGCGCACGGCGTCGACCACCCGGTCAAAGGAAAGACCGTAGCGGCGCAGGTTTTCTTCGGAAACCTCCACCGAAATTTCATAATCCCGCACGCCCACCAGGTCCACCTGGGTAATGGTGTCCGGCCGCCTGAATTTAAAACGCCGGACAAACTGTTTGAGCAGGCCCATAACGCCGGGGGAATGATTCACATCCACGGGCTTGGCGTCCAGCAAATCATCACGGATTTTTTCGGCCGCCTTTCGCAGCCGTTTTTCCGACAGGTTGCCGTAAACCGCCACCGAGATGGTGGGGTCGCGCTTGATAATTTCGACCACCTGGGGTTCTTCGGCCTCCACTGGAAAGGTGTCGATGCGGTCCACTTCATCCTTGATTTCATCGAGCACCTTGCGCACATCGGTGCCGGTTTCCAGTTCCACCACCACCGACCCGTTGCCTTCACGCGCAGTGGACACCGTGCGGGATATGCCGTCGATGCCCTCGATCTGTTCTTCAATTTTGATGCAGATGCCTTCTTCGACCTCCTGGGGGCTGGATCCCGGGTAGTCCACACTGATATGGATCATGTCCAGGGAAAACTGGGGAAACATCTCCCGGCGCATCTTGACCAGCGTCAGCAGGCCGGCCACGATGATAAACAGCATGATCAGGTTGACCGTGACATTGTTTTTTATGGACCAGTTACCGAGAGATTTCACGCGTTGCAGTTTTTCCGGCACTCCCGTGCCAATTGCAGCTGCCCGCAGCAAACTGCGGGCAGCGACACAGTAAAAAAATACCAGCCTTATTTCACTGGCCAACCCTGCGACAGGCCGCGGGGTTGGTGCTCAGATGCAGGTTCAGGAATTGCCTTTTTTCAGCCGGACCCGCATCCCCTCCATCGCCGATGGCAGCGGGCTTTTGACAATCAGATCGCCGTCTTCCAGGCCCTCACTGATAATCACCGTGTCCTTGAAAACGCGCAGCACCTGAACCGGTTTGATTTTCAGATACTCGGCATCCACGGTGTACACCACATCTCCGGAGTGCACCACGTGCCGGGGCAGCACATAGGCATTGTCCACCTCCCGTCCCTTGATTGTGACCGTCACAAAAATACCCGGCCTTAACAGCTGGCGGTTCAAGTTCTTTGCCGGATCAAGGGATTCATCAATTTCCACCACCACGGGCAAGGTGCGCGTCTTTTCCTCCATCTGGGCCTTCACGCGGGTCACCCGGCCCTTCCAATGGTAACGGTCGCCGTCGTTGTCGAAGATAATATCGGTTTTAAGGGCAGTCAGATCCCGCAGGCCGGCCGGAAACCACTTCAAGTCCTTGACGGAAATATTTACCTCGGTTTCCAGGCCCCCGTCATAATAGATCCTTCCCAGATACTGGCCGGCATTAACGTGCTGTCCTGCCTCGATGGTTTTTTCGAGCACCCAGCCGTCAAAAGGGGCGACAACTTTCGTTCGTTCCAGGGCCAGATGGGCCTCCTTGAGCAAAACCCGGGCCATGGCCAACTGGGCTTTGAGCTGTTCTTTTTGCGGACCGGTCAGGGCCAGCTGGTTCTTAAGGCCCTGGAGACGTTCGAAACTGGCCAGGTATTTTTGCTCAGTACGGTCAACACTGGACTGGGCCACGACTTTTTTCCCGACCAGCCGTTTGAGTCTGACAACTTCCTTATTGGCCAGGGCGGTATCCGAGCGGGCAATTTTAATCCGGATTTTCAGATTACGTACTTCCTGGTCCAGGCGCTTGATTTCGGCTTCCACCTGCTGGATCTGCACCTGTCGGCGCTCCACCTCCAACTGGTAATCCCGCGGGTCAATTTGAATCAGCAGATGCCCCTTGCGGATAAAGCCGCCCTCTTCAAAGGTTGGATCCACGTCAATAATCTGCCCACGCACCTGGGCAATAATTTTCAGGGCTTCCCGGGGCCTGACCGTGCCGTAAGCCTCGATGAGCATATTTATTTTTTCGGCCCTGGCGGGCATCACCTCCACCAGCCGGCCTTTTTCCACCGGCACCCGGCGCTCGGCCTCGGGTTTCAACGTGACCAGCACAGCAGCGATGACCATGGCCATCACCAGCACGATAACAACCCGACCCGTTTTAAATAATGCTCCTTTTTTCATCTCCAATTGTCCCGAAAAATACCCTTTATTTTCATTCACCTGGAAAATCGTAGGTTCTCAATAAGACAGGGTAATCTGCTACCAAACGAGCGCAATATGTATTAATGAGATCAAAATGCATATTGCGCGGGGTGACCGCAACTTTTTGAGAGCTTACGAAAAATCTTTAAAAAATTTAACTATATAACAGCCAGTGGCTTTTTTCAAGCTGGCGACAAAACAAAACAGCCGCCTGCTTCAACACGAAGACAGACGGCTGTCCGGGCATGCAAAAAAAGGTTTGCGCTGATTACTTGCCTTCCTGTATTTTTTCCGTCAGCACCGGAGCAAACTCGAGCAGATCCTCCACGACACCGACATCGGCCACCTGGAAAATCGGTGCTTTTGGATTCTTGTTAACCGCCACGATAAACGGATTGCCCTTGAGCCCTCCCAGGTGCTGGAAAGAGCCGCTGATGCCCAGCGCCAGGTACACCTTGGGTTTGACCGTCTGCCCGGAGGT
>JAOZSC010000083.1 GCA_029939875.1 Desulfobacterales bacterium | reverse complement strand
GCCGGGGTGGTGGTGACCCTGGTGCCGCGGTTTCGAACCCGGCCGCTGACTGTGAGGTACGGGGTGAAGGATCCCAGCGGGGCGGCAACAGGATAAACCCGGGAGATTTATTTCAAAAAGGCAGAGCGCAGCGATTCTACACTTCGACATTCTGCGGTTCGTTCTTCAATGTAATGGAGTTTCATATGAGGTGTCGGATGCCAGGGGGTTGAAGTACTGAATTCTGAAACCTGAACACTGAAACCCTCAAATCTTGACAACATGCTGTCAGATAGAGACCACTAAGGGTCTAATTGTGCCAAGCAAACTAGGAACAGGATAACAATGGAAGCCTATCTGTGGGAGCCGTTGGACGACAACAAGGTCCGGTGCAACCTTTGCAGCCATCGCTGTGTGATCAAAGACGGGCGCCGGGGGATTTGCCAGGTACGCTGCAATGAGACCGGCGTTCTGAAGACCCTGGTTTACGGCCGTTTGATTGCCCGGCACATTGATCCCATCGAAAAAAAACCCCTGTTTCATTTTCTTCCCGCCACGCTTTCGTATTCCGTGGCCACCGTGGGCTGCAATTTCCGCTGCAGTTTCTGCCAAAATGCCGACATTGCCCAGATGCCGTCGGATCATGACGGGGTCATTATGGGGGACACTTACTCCCCGGCCCAGGTTGTGGCGGCCGCCGAAAGCGGTGGCTGTCGGAGCATTTCGTATACTTATACCGAACCCACCGTATTTTTCGAGTTTGCCCGCGATACCGCCGAGCAGGCCCACAAAAAGGGTCTTCGCAACGTGTTTGTTACCAACGGTTACATGACCGTCGAGACCCTTGAGATGATCAGCCCCTATCTGGATGCCGCCAATGTGGATTTGAAAGCCTTTCGCGACAAATATTACAAAGAGCTTTGCGGTGCCAGGCTGGCCCCTGTCCGGCAAACGCTGAAGCTGATGAAATCCATGGGCATCTTTGTGGAAGTCACCACCCTGGTCGTTCCCGGTCTGAACGATGATCCCTCGGAGCTTGGGGATCTGGCTGCCTTTATCGTTGGTGAGCTGGGACCGGAAACCCCCTGGCACATCAGCCGTTTTCATCCCACCTACCGGCTGGCCGATCGTTCTCCCACCCCGGTTAAAACCCTGGTCATGGCCCGGGAAATCGGTTTGCAGGCCGGTTTGCGATATGTTTACACCGGCAACGTACCCGGTGATGACGGTGAGAACACTTTCTGTTACAGTTGCGGGTATAAGGTTATTGAACGCTGGGGGTTTCAGGTGCAGAAAATACACCTCAAAGACGGCAAATGTGCCCGGTGCGACGCCAAAATTGACGGGGTGTGGGAGTAAGCAGAACGATTCCACCGACGAAACTTCTAAATACAATCAAATCGTGCGATTCATCAATTTCAGGCAGTTGGTTGGCGGGGCACCCGGATCATCTGTACGGCCATCAGCGATACAACACTCATCATCGCACCTGCGACAAAGGGGATGCGGTAGTCAATCATCCACAACCGGCCGCCGACTGCCGGTAGAAAAACCGCCGCAATGTGGTTGATGGTAAATCCGACGGCCATGCTGGGTGCGACGTCTTTGGGGTCGCCCACTTTTTGAAAATAGGTGCGAATAGCAATGGAGAAGTTGAAAAAGATGTGATCCAGGATGTACAGCAGGGCAACGACCATTTTGGATCCGGTGGTGGCGTAGGCCAGAAAAATAAAAATTAGACTGCTGTATTCAAGGGATAACATTTTGCGTTCGCCGAAGCGGATAATGCCTTTTCCGATCAGGGGGCTCAGGTAATAGTTGATCATGTTGTTGATGACGAAAAGAAGCGTGACCTGCTGAACCGAATAGTCAAATCTTTCCACCAGCAACAGGACGGCAAAGGCGATAAAGATCTGGCGGCGGGCCCCGGCCATGAAGGTCAGAAAATAAAAGAGCCCGTATTTTTTTCGCCAGATCATTTTTTTGCGCTGGGGGACGATTTTGGTACTGGAAGGATCCTGGGTGAAGCCCCACACGGCGGCGGCGATGATCAAGCCGCCGATGAGCAGATAGATCAGAATGAAATCCAGGAAAAAAGCCAGCACGTAGATCAGGATCCCGACGGCAATGTTGGCCGCTGCCGCATAACTGCGCTGTTTTCCGAACACCCAGGGCGAAGTCTGTTCGTCGAAGTACTGCAGGGTTAAGGACATGTTGGTGGTTTCGTAATAGTGAAAGCCGAAGCTCATGACCAGGGTGGTCAGCAGCAGTCCCGGATAGGAAGGAAACAAACCCGTAATGGCCACTCCCAGGCCTAGAACCAGGATGGACAGGGTGGAAAGGCGGTGCTCCCGGATGACCAGGATCATAAAAACGGCCAGCAGCGCCAGAAAACCGGGCACTTCCCGGATGGACTGGATCATCCCGACTTGTTCCCCGCTCAGACCCGCCATGTCCACAGCGAAATTGTTAAACAGGGTTCGCCAGGCCTGCAACCCGATGGTGGAGCTGATCGTCAAAACGATCAGATACCGGTACATGGGATTTTTTTTTAAGTGATCCAGGCTTTCCATGGTGGCTGGCGTTCCATTGGGCAAGCTGTTTTGCCGGTGAGATTGACTACGGTTCATCGGCGGTTCAAAGGAATGAATCCGGATATTGGTATAAAACCGGGTGGTTAGAGCCAATTCGAGCAGGAGCGGCCGCAGGGTTCAAAATTTTGAACTTTGAGCTTTACTAAAAAATACCTGTAAAAACAATCGGTTTTTTTGTTTTTACAGGCGACGGTTCAAAATTTTGAACTTTAGGGCCTCTGAGCATCCTGCAATCAGGGTCTACCCGGAGTACAGGCGGCTGCGGTAAAAAAAATATCTTAAGGATATATACTTGAAATATAACGAAATACGTTATTTTATGCCTATTTTCTCATTTTCTGCTGGTGTTTGGCAAGCGATTTGCAATAACGAAAGACAGCCTAATAATTTCTTCATCTGTTCTCCTCCTTAACGACTAATTGGAAAAACTCCAGTTAGTCGTTTTTTTTTGCTTGCCAGCCATTCGTTTCGGGCGTAAGGATTGGAAAAAACATCCGGCCCGATGTTGACGGCTTACGAGTCGGGGTTTGCTTACAATCTGCGGAAAAGCACAGCTTTGACTCCGCACAACCAAACAGGCAAAATCCATGAGGGTCATCCAATGATCATTGATTTTCATACCCATATTTTTCCATCAGAGATTCGCCGGAGCAGGGAAAATTTTTTTCCTTCTGAACCGGCTTTCGAACTGCTTTACCGATCTTCAAAATCCAGACTTGTCGGCGCCGGACAACTGCTGGAGGCCATGGATGAAAACGGGGTGGACAAATCCGTTGTTTTCGGATTTCCCTGGAAAAACCCCGAAACGGTTAAACGCAACAATGATTACATCATGGAGGTTGTGGCCCGGTACCCGGATCGCTTTGTGGGCCTGGGCTGTTTTGAACCCTCTGGCAGTCATGCCGCTGAGGAAACCGATCGATGCCTGAACGGCGGCCTGTCCGGCATCGGGGAACTGGCTTTTTATGAAACGGGTCTTGAACCTGAGGCCATCAACCGCATGGAACCGGTCATGGAAATTTGCCGGCAACACCATGCGCCGGTATTGATCCACACCAATGAGCCGGTGGGCCACCGTTATCCCGGAAAGACGCCGAACACCCTTGCCCAGATTTATGACCTGGTCGGACAATTTTCCGAAAACACCATTATTTTGGCCCATTGGGGCGGCGGTATTTTTTTCTTCAGTTTGTTGAAAAAAGAGGTTCGCCAAAAACTTAAAAATGTTTTTTTCGACACGGCGGCTTCCCCTTATCTTTATGATCCCGCTGTATACAAAACAGCCGTTGAGCTTGTCGGTGCCGAAAAAATTTTATTCGGCAGTGACTATCCACTCCTGGCGCCACAGCGATATTTCAAGGAAATGGATGCGGCCGGATTGTCACAAGATGACAAAAAGGCCATCTGCGGGGGCAATAGCGCTGCCTTGTTGCGGCAAATATCGGATCGGCCTTAAAGAAAGTTTTTTCCGGACTTTCGCTATCGGTGGTTATCTGCAAAGTTCCAGTTGAACAGATTCGAATGGTTATCTCACCACGAAGAACACGAAGATCACGAAGGAAGGATAGAATCTATTGACAGCCCCTCTTCGTGCCCTTCGTGGTTCAAACAGTTTAACTTGGGCTTTCTGCATAACTGTATTATAAAATTGCGTACTTAGCGAGGAGGAGTTGTATGAGCAAAAATCGGGTTGCCATTGTTCGTTATGAAAAACCGGCGGAGTCCGTCCGCAAAGCCGTTGAAATGTCCCGCGGTCTGGACCACCTGCCCACAAAAGCCAGGGTGTTTATCAAACCCAACGTCGTTTTCTGGACAAAAGCCGTGCCATTTCCCAAGTGGGGAGTCATCACGACTTCCAGAGTGGTGGAAGACATGGTTGTCCTTCTGAAAGAACGCGGTATTGATGATATTACCATTGGCGAGGGCATGGTCACCCTGGATCCCCGGGACACCGCCACACCGGCCCATGCCTTTGAAAGCCTGGGCTACGGAAAATTAAGACAGCGTTACGGCGTTGAGTATGTGAACGTTTTCGAGCGTCCGTTTAAAAAGGTGGATCTGGGTGACGATATGGTCTTGCGGTTCAACGCCGATGTCCTGGAAAGTGATTTCGTGGTGGACTTGCCGGTAATGAAAGCCCATAATCAAACAGTGGTCAGCCTGGGGATTAAAAACTTGAAGGGCCTGATAGATATTGCCTCGCGCAAAAAATGCCACAACATGACGCCGGGAAAAGATCTGCATTTCTGGGTGTCCCGGCTGGCGGACAAAATGCCACCGATGTTTACCCTGATCGACGGGATTTACTCCAATGAGCGGGGACCGGGGTCGGACGGCAAACTGCGCCGCACCAATCTTCTGGTGGCTTCGGCCGATGTATTGGCGGCCGACATGGTCGGCGCTAAAATTATAGGCTATGCCCCGCAGCAGGTGCCCTATATCCTGCACGCTGCCGAGCACCACGGCCGCCCCCGGGATTTTTCGGATATAGACGTGGTGGGTGAATCCATAGAGGATGTGGCCCAGCCCCATGAATATGATTTCAGTTACACTGAAACCCCGGAAGCCATTTTACCGGCCCCGCTGGTGAAGCAGGGTATCAAGGGGGTTTTTTACCGCAAGTACGATCTTTCCATGTGCACGTACTGTTCGGCGGTCAACGGCCTGATGCTGTCAGCCATCCGGTTTGCGTGGAAAGGCAAGCCCTTTGATGATGTGGAGATTCTCACCGGCAAGAGCATGATGCCCACCCCTGGCCGGAAAAAGACCATTTTGATGGGCAAATGTATTTACCAGGCCCATAAAGACAACCCGGACATCCAGGAGATGATTGCCGTCAAGGGCTGTCCTCCCAAACCCGAAGACATGCTCAAGGCCCTGCACAAAGCCGGCATCGATGCCGATCCAAAACTATTCGAAAATATTGAACAGCTGCCGGGCTTTTACATGAGCCGCTACCAGGATAAGCCCGAGTACGAGGAGTCGTTTTTTCAGGTCCAGTAGCTGGGTGACGGTCCGGCGCAGCCTATATCTTAACCGATGAGCTTAGATTTTTATTTGTCGCAGCTGCTCCAGAATTGGTTCAATCTGCGTGCGATGCTCGGGAGGGATCATCAGCACTTTTAACTGCCAGTTGACAATTAAACCGCTATCCTCGCATTTCAATTCATCTTTTGCATAGGCGCGTTGGCTGTTATCCGATGACATGACCGGCAGGAGATCGATCAGGTTGCCCGAGCATCCCTCGCGATCCACGTGCTCGATGATCTGCAGAAACACCGTGTTCACCGAGGCTGTAAAATCATCGATGTCCGCGAATCCGGTTGCGGCGCAGTTTTGGCGGGAAACAAAACAGCGGCAGCCAAAAGGGCGCTGGTCGTAAATGGCGCACAGCTCATCTTTAAGCAGGGGGCACGGGCCCCACGTTTCGGCAGGATTTTCCGGCGGCACTTTGGCGTCGGCCGCAACCAGTTCGGCCAGCCGGTTGATGCTTACCCGGGGTTGATAGCGCTTCAGATGGGGCAGATCGGTGAGCCGGTCAATGATGCCCAGTTTTCCGACAGCGGTGAGCTGATCCACGATTTTATAGCCTTCCAGTGTGGTCAGCGTTACGTTGGTGGTGCAGCAGTGGGTGCAGGTTTTTTCGCAGGCCACATCCAGTCCGGCGCTAAATTCGTCGTAAATTTTATAAATCCGGTCCAGCGCGGTCAGTTTTTTTTCAAGTTCCACGATTTTTCTCCCTATATAGCGTGTAAAAAGCCTCAATAACCTGTCGAGGGATAGTCTGCTCCAGGCATTCTGGAGTATCACAGTTGGTTGTTTCGGTTTCAAAGCACGGGCGGCATTGCAGTGCGGGGCGCACGATTTTCACCCGTCGGCCCACCGGAGCCCAGCGGACGGGATCGGTCGGGCCGAAAATTACCACCGACGGCAACCCCAGAAAAGCCGCCAGGTGGCTGGCACCGGAATCGTTGCCGATGTACCCGCCGGCCGACTGTAACAGGACAACCAGGTCCTGCAGGTCCTCCAGTGTGTGCACCGGTCGGTTCACATGTTGCAGGGCCGGCACAAGATCTGTTTCGGCCGGCCCCAGGATAAACTCCGGGGTCAGCCCGTCGGCGGCTAACCGGGTGGCCACATCAAGAAAATGTGAAACCGGCCAGCGCTTGCGCATACTTCCGGCACCGGGATGCAGCAGGATTTTAGCAGGGATTTCCGGTGCCGCCTTGCGCTTCGGTGCCCAGGTGTTTGTGGGGTCGGCATCCACCTCGTCGATGCGTCCGCAGCGGACCAGTTTTTCCAGTACAAATTGCGCCAGATGGATACGGATACCGGCCGGTGGCCTTGGAGGAATACGGCATACGGGTTGGACGCAAAGCCGATTGACGGATTGTTCCAGTGCACCGGACAACGAAAATAAAACGATATCGCCATAGGTCGCCAGCAGGGCATCGGTCCGGGCATCGGTTTGGTGGGAAAAAAGCGATGCAAAACGGGCGGCTTCCAGCGGGTGTGCGTTGTTAGCAAGCCCCAGGGATTGCGCCAGTCTTCCCAGTCGACCCTGGCACAGCACATCGATACAATCCGTGTGTGCCTGCAGCCGGGCGATGGCCGGAAAAGTCAGGATGAAATCCCCCAGGGCTCCCTGGTGGATGATGAGCAGTTTGGGAACCGGCATTTTGGGGTCCTAAAATAGGCGTTTTGATGTTATCGGGTTTGGAAAATAGACACTCAAACTTCGCACCTTCGATTGGCTTCAAGTCTTCACTTTTTTCAGAGCGTTGAGACGACCGTTGCGGTTAATGTGGCGGCCATCGCCTGGGCCTGATCCCAGGTCGGCACCCCCTCGCGCCCGCCGTACTGCCGGCAGGACAACGAAGCGACAGCCACCGAAAATTTGACCGCCTGGGCCAGGTTATCCCCTTTTTTCAGTGCCAGGGCAAAGGCCCCGTGAAAATTATCTCCGGCGCCGATGGTATCGATGGCTTTCACTTGCGGAGCGGCCACGTGATAGAGTTTTTTTTCTGACACATAATAGACTCCGTTTTCACCGTGGGTGACGATCAGCTGACCGTGTACCCGGTGGCTTAAATTGATGATTTTCTGCTCAAGCGATATATTACCGAAATTCAGTGCTTTTGAATCCAGAAATTCTGATGATGGGATAAAAAAATCGGCTGTTTCCATGATCGTTTCTATTCCCTGGCGCCATCTTTCAGCATCATAAACAATTTTGATTCTGCCGGCGGTCGCGGTTTTCAACGGCCCACCCAGGTAAGTGACTTCCGGGTCCAGCAAAACAATTTCGCCCCGCCGTACCAGGTCTGCCAGCCAATCTTCAAGGGTTATTGCGGGCAATGCGTTGCGCTCATATATGATGGTCCGCTCACCACCGTTGGTGGTGACAAAGACATAGGCCACCGGTGTTTTGCCGTTTTTGACAATATCAACAAATTGGGTGTCGACTCTAAAGTCGGTCAGCCGTTTTAAACAAAAACGGCCTTCCTCGTCGTCTCCGATCCTGCCGACGTAGGCCACCTTTCCGCCCAGTCGTGATATGCAGCAGGAAGCTGTCCCGCCCTGGCCGCCGCCTTCGGTCAGGCGAAATTTAAGGGCAACCTTTTGATTTTCCATCGGAAATTTGTCGACAACGGCAATATAATCCAGGCAGCTGCGCCCGATGACCACCACATCAATGTTGTTCATTTTTTGATTTTGCCCCCAGGGCTCACCCATGTTTAGGCATTTTGGGGTTGACTTTTTATTTTATTGGGTTCATAAAAAAATATTAGAGCCTTTACGGCCACGCTTTCACCTCATCTAAAAAGGGGGAAAAGCAGAAAGTTGCCGGTATGCGATGGGCAACCATTTTCCGATTATTGCTATGTATCAGAGGACCCGAATTGCAAATTCACTCACAATACATTCGGGTTTAATTCGAAAATTACCGGCTCCAGGTAGGTTTCTGCAGATTGTGAAACGCCGGGAGCAATTGTCAGGGGGAGAACAGTAGGGGTATTTTCGAAT
>JAOZSC010000082.1:1978-8600 GCA_029939875.1 Desulfobacterales bacterium | reverse complement strand
GAGCAGTTTGCCATGAGGGAAAAAAGCAAAGCCGGTACGATTAGCCAAAAAAAAATAAAAAATCGTGGGTTCCGCAAATATCATCTCCTGACTTTCCCTTAGAATTCGCCCAAAAATAAGCTCAAAAATTTTCAGAGTGTTGAAGCAGCGGCTGCTAGCGGTTAACACGTTGAGCGATTTCTTTCAAGATGTTTTTAATCTCAGACAGCCGTCCATTGGGAGTGGTGGCATCCAGACGGCTCTTAAGAACATGCTCCGGTGTCAGTTCGAAGCGTTCAGGCGCTGCCATGATCATTTCAATTAAAGCCGCCGGGTTGTGCTGGTGAGCCTCTGGGAAATGAAGGATCAGCTTTTTTTCCGTCACATCAAGCCTCGCGATCCCTGATTTTCGGGCCAGCACTTTCAGCATGATTTTAAAAAGCAGATTAGCCGCTTCCCGGGGCAGGGGGCCGTATCGATCTTCCAACTCGGATTTAAAATCCGCAATTTGCCCCGGTTCGGTCATCCGGGCCAAGTGCCGGTATGCCGCCATACGCTGATCAATATCGGAAATATAGTTTTCTGCCATGTGTGCGGACAGGTTCAGGTTTATTTCCGGCTCCAGCGACTTTACCGGTGGTTCGCCCTTCAGGTCGGCAATCGCGCTTTCCATCAATTTTAGAAACATATCGTAACCGACAGCGGCGATGTGTCCAGATTGCGAGGCTCCCAGCAGGGTGCCTCCGCCCCTGATTTTCAAATCACTCATGGCAATTTGAAAGCCGGATCCCAGATCACTGTGCTCCATCAGTACCTTGAGTCGTTTGCGGGCGTCCCGGCCCAGCATACTTTCCGGAGGGATCAGCAGGTAGGCATATGCCTGCTCTTCGGCCCGGCCGACCCGGCCGCGCAACTGGTAAATCTGGGCCAGCCCGAACCGGTCCGCACGGTTCACGATAATGGTGTTGGCCGCGGCAATATCAAGCCCGGATTCAATGATCGTGGTGCATACCAGCAAGTCGATTTCCCTGTTCATAAAAGCCAGCATGGTCTGTTCCAGCTCATCTTCTCCCATTCGTCCGTGAGCCACGGATAGCTGCACTTCCGGAACCAGCTGCTGAAGCTTACCGGCAATTCGGTGGATGCTTGCGATGTTGTTGTGGACGAAAAATATCTGCCCCCCGCGTTTGAGTTCCTTTTGGACGGCTTCCCGAATGACACCCTCATCAAATTCACAAACATAGGTGACGATGGATTTGCGGTATTCCGGGGGGGTTGAAATGATGCTGATATCGCGAATCCCTGCCAGTGAAAGGTGCAGCGTCCGGGGTATCGGGGTGGCGGTTAATGCCAAAACATCAACCGAGCTTCGCAGGCGCTTGAGCTTCTCCTTGTGCTTAACGCCGAAACGCTGCTCTTCATCGAGCACCAGCAAGCCCAGATCGTGAAAGGCGACATCTTTTTGCAGCAACCGGTGAGTGCCGATTACAATGTCGATCTTTCCGAGCTTGAGATCTTCGACAATGGTCCGTTGCACCCGGGCCGCACGGAAACGGCTCAAGCAGGCCACATTTACCGGATAACGCTCAAACCGGTTACAGAAGGTGGCATAATGTTGTTCAGCCAGGATCGTGGTGGGTACCAGCACCGCAACCTGTTTGCCTTCGTTTACCGCCAGAAATGATGCCCGCAAGGCAACCTCGGTTTTTCCGTAGCCCACATCGCCGCATACCAGGCGGTCCATGGGAATGGGCTTGTGCATATCCTGCTGGACATCCTCGATAGCTTTGAGCTGATCTTCGGTCTCTTCGTAGGGAAAACCTCCTTCAAAATCAGCCATGTAACTGTCGGCAGTCGTAAAGGCATGGCCGTTTTCCACCTTGCGACGGGCATATAGTTTAAGAAGCTCCCCGGCTATGCGTTCTGCCGATCGCTTTACCCGGGCTTTGACTCGCTCCCAGGATTTTCCCCCGAGAGTGTCCAGAACCGGTGCGACCCCGTCGACGCCCATGTATTTCTGCACGATCCCCATGCGATCGACCGGCAGGTAAAGCTTGTCCCCGCCTTTGTAACCGATATCCAGAAAATCACCGGTAATACCCTCAATTCTCAGCTTTACCAGGTCGTTGTACTGTCCGATTCCATGATCGTCGTGGACGATGAGATCTCCTTTTTTCAGTTCCTGCAGCTCAAGCAAGCGGGTACGTGGCGAAGATCCGGCAGCTTTCCGCCGCTGATGCCGAACGCCGAAAATTTCATCATCGGTGAGCACAGCCAGCATTTCATCCGGCCACACAAATCCGCCGGAGACCTGGCCGACGCAGATATACAGCGCCCCCTGGCTGGTACCGAGCTTGGAAAATCCATTGATAAAAACAGGGGCAAGATCGTAAGGCGCCAGCAGCGCTTGCAGCCTTTGCGCCTGTGATCGGCCCCGGCATACAACCAGGATGCTGCCGCCGGCCTGCTGCTTGTCCACCAGCCAGTCAATCAGAGGCCGGAAAAGCCGGTCTTTGTCCCGGTAACGTTTAAGCGCCATGCCAAGGGTTGCATTGTCTTCAACTGCCGGATAAAATGTAAAAGCGGCCGCCGGCTGCCCGGCCGACGGTGAAACCGCGATCATTTTAAAAACCAGTGGCTTTTTGCCGTCAATGAGGGTGGCCGCCCGGGACCATTCCAGGTAAAGCTGTTCAGGTTCCACGCAAAGTTTTTTGTCTTTGCGAGAAAGATCATAATTATCCGCAATCCGTTGGTGGGTTTCAGCAGCAGTTTTTTCCAATTCTTCAGGGTTAACGGTGACAAAAAGTGCATTTTCTGGAAAATAATCGAACAGGGTTTCCAATCCGGGATAAAGCAGGGGCATCAGGCTTTCAATGCCGGTAAATCCTTCATCTTTTACAATATTGTCAATTAGTTGTCTGGCATGAGATACCGGCACATCCAGTTCGGCCGCCCGGGCCCGGATACGGCGAAGGATGTCCGGCAACATTGCCTTGTGGACGATGACCTCTTTTGCCGGCAGGATTACAGCTTCATCGATGGATTTTATTTTTCGCTGGCTGGCAGCCGAGAAAAACCTCAACGACTCCACCATATCACCAAAAAACTCAACGCGTAGCGGCTGTGGATACAGCGGGCAGAAAATGTCAATAATACCGCCCCTGACGCTGAAATCCCCTGGTTCTTCAACAATCGCTGTTCTGCTGTAGCCACCGGATATCATTTTGCGAATCAAATTGTCGCGTTCGATTTCCTCTCCCTCACAAAGCAGCTCGGCATAGCGGCTGATTTCCTGCCGGGGAATAATTTTTTGCAGCAGGGCATCCACGGTAGTGACCAAAATCGGAGGGATTGCGGACTCCAGCAACTGGTAAAGAACCCGGATACGATGCCCTGCAGTTTCACTGTGATAGGAGATAAACTGGTAGGGCAAAATGTTGTATGGGGGGAAAAAAAGGATGGGCACATTCATGCCGTCCATAAAAAAACGCAGATCCTCCTGCAGACGTTGTCCGTCCGCAACCGAAGGCACGATTACCAGGCAGCATGACCGCTGCTGCCGGTAAAGCCGGGCCACCAGGTAAGCCCTCTGGGATCCGGAAAGCCCGATACATTCGATCCGCCGGGTTCGACCGACAAAAATATCTAACAGCGTTTCAACTGAATTTAACTCTTGATTTTGTAACATAAATCACTTATCTAAACGGATCGGTTCCAAGTTCAAAGGTTGCAACTTAGCGTACTGATTAAGATTCTGCAATCTCCGATACCGCTCCCCGGAAGGACGGTTTTTCAAAAACAATTAAGACAGATTTTCATTGAAATAGGCCAATTTGAGTTACTGCAACCCTGAACGCTGAACTTTGAACCGCTCAACCTATGACTCCATTATTCTATGTAAATCCAGGTGTAGTCATCTAAAGCCGACGTAGCTCAGCTGGTAGAGCAGCTGATTCGTAATCAGCAGGTCTGCGGTTCAAATCCGCACGTCGGCTCCATGAATATGCAGGGCTTCCCGGCAGATGTGTCGCGAAGCCCTTTTTTATTATGAAAATTAAAAAAAATCAATGCCCCACCGGTCCCAGTTCACCTTAATGTTGCAATGTTTGAGGTACACTTTGCCTGAATATACAACATTTCTTGACAAGTTGCTTGACATAAACACAGAATCCATATATTCTTAATAGTTACAGGAGGTTCTATAACTCAGACCCTTTTTTGCCGACGTGCAGTGGGATTGTGCAAAAAACCACATAAAAATCAACAAAAATGGCGCTCAGGCCCTGGAAGACCGGAACACAAAGAACTTTTTTCACGCTAAGGAGAAGAGGAAATGACGGACCCCGCAGATTTGCAGTTGAAAGCCGAAATTGATGAAATCATGAAAAATGTCGATGACATTATGAAAAAAGTAAAAGTTGTCATCCCATCCGCTGAAAGCAAGCCGCAATCGTCCGGTGAGTAATCCGTCATCGCGTCGGAGGCACAACAATATTTACCGGCTTTACAGCCGACACCAGAAAAAAGGTTCTTTTTATAGGAGGCACCATGGCTTTAACAAAAAATGATATCGTTGCAGCCGTTTACGAACTTGGATTTACGAAAAAAAAATCCGTCGAAGTTATCGAAACCCTGCTGGAAGCCATAAAACAAACCCTGGAAAAAAGCGAGGATGTCTTGATTTCGGGATTTGGCAAATTTTGCATCAAGGAAAAACATCAGCGCAGAGGCCGCAACCCGGCCACCGGTGATGACCTGCTGCTGCGGGCACGCAAAGTCGTCACCTTTAAATGCTCGGGGAAATTAAGAAACAAAATCAACGGCGTAGAATACGCAGAATAAACCTTAACCCGAATAAACCGGAAAAATTACCACAAAGGCCCAAAGACACTAAGCAAAGCTATTTGCTGTAATTTATCTTTGTGTTTTGGTGTCTTGGTGGCAAAAATATTTTGCCATCAAATGCAAGGTAACCCCTTTGCCCGGTGAAAACGCCAAAAGCTTCCCACTCACAACGCTATCTCATAGGCCTTGATCTTACTCAGCAAGGATGGATAGCTGATTTCCAGAAGACGGGCAGCATGGGTTCGGTTGCCGCTGGTTTTCTTCAGGGCCCGGGTAATGAGGTCCTTTTCCACCACCTTCTGGGCTTTCTTCAGCGACAACCCGTTAAACCGACTGCCGTAGGAAGCTGCACCGGCTTCCGCCCCCGGCTCCAATGCGAAATGTTCGGGCAACAAATCTTCCTTATCATCAGCCAGCACCATGGCCCTTTCGATACTGTTTTCCAACTGACGAACATTTCCAGGCCAGTGATAGGTCAACAGCCGGGACATGACCGACTGTGCTATACCCGGGATGGTTTTCCCCAGGATTTCATTAAAACGCGCGATGAAATGCTTGCTCAAAAGAGGGATGTCTTCGCTGCGATCGCGCAACGGGGGAATTTCTATGCTCAATACGTTCAAACGATAGAACAGGTCTTCGCGAAAAGTTCCCTTTTGAACCTCTTCTGCCAGGTTCTTGGCCGTGGCGGCCACCACGCGAACATCAATCTTTGTGGATTTTGAATCCCCCACCGGCCGAATCTCATTTTCCTGCAGTACCCGCAAAAGCTTCACCTGTAACGCCAGTGGCAGTTCACCGATTTCATCCAGAAAGATGGTACCGCCCTCGGCTTCCTGGAAAAGCCCCTTTTTGTTGTGATCGGCCCCCGTGAAAGCTCCTTTTTTATGACCAAACAACTCACTTTCAAGCAGGCTTTCAGGAATTCCGCCGCAATTTACAGGCACCAGAGGCATTTTTGCCCGCTCCCCCTTGAAATGGATCGCCCTGGCCACCAGTTCTTTTCCGGTACCGCTTTCGCCAAGGATCAACACGGTTGTTTTGTATTGCGCGACTTTTTCGGCCAGGCGAAACAAGGACTCCATGGCTTTACTTTTTGCCACCATCTTACCGAATCGGTACTCACCTTCAATTTTCTGGATGCGCTCTTTCAACAGCCGGTTCTCTTTTTTTAAGCGCTCCCGCTCTTCCGCTTTTTTTAATGTCAGATAGACTTCATCGGTCTTAAAGGGTTTGGAAATGTAATCATAGGCGCCCATTTTCATGGCTTCAATAGCCGTGTCGATACTGCCGTAAGCGGACATCATGATTACCGTGACGGCACTGATCCTTTCGCCGGCAGCCTTTAAAAATTCCATGCCCCCCATGGTGGGCATTTTGATGTCGCACAGAATAAAATCGTAGGGTGTCGCCTCTATTTTCTGAAGTCCCTCACTGCCGTCACAGGCCGTATCGACGTGATAGTCGGCTTTTTTGAGCACCGTGGACAGCATGTGACGCATATTGGCCTCGTCGTCTATGACCAGCAACCGTCTTTTCGAATTTCCATTATTCACGGTATTTCCTATTATTGCCTCATGTTACCGTCTTTGCCCAGTCCTGGACAAATCGAAAAGTGCCTAAAATTTAGACACAAGGCACTCTGTTCTTAGGCATTTTATGCACTTCTTTAAGATTAATGGATAAACCAGTAAAATCTTTTACAGTATCACTCATTTTACGAGCATAACTACCTACTATTTTTTTAACGACAATTAATTCTGCAGGCCCTAATTCTTTAAAGCCGACAAGTGTTATA
>JAOZSC010000082.1:0-1968 GCA_029939875.1 Desulfobacterales bacterium | reverse complement strand
GCACTTCTTTTTCAGCCCTTCTTTGAGTAATCGGTTCCTACTGCTCACTCTCCAGTGTATAAAGCGGCAATAGGATTTCCATAGTGGTACCCCGACCAACGTCACTGTTGACCGTCATTCGGCCGCCCATGCTTTCAATAATCATGAAGCTGACCGAGAGCCCGAGACCGGTACCCTTACCGGGATCCTTGGTGGTGAAAAAGGGGTCAAATATGTTGCCAACCTGTTCCCCTGCGATTCCCAACCCGTTATCGATAAACATAATTTTTACCAGCGTTTCATTGTTGTTCGCATCGCAGTTGGTATCCGTTTCAAGCTCGGTGGCAATGTTCAACCTCCCGTAGTTCTGTTTTTTACCCGCAGATATGGCATCGGCGGCATTGATCGTTAGGTTTAAGAATACCTGTCGCAGCTGATTGGGATCTGCAGAAACCGTATCCTGCCGGGCCTCAAGATCCAGGGACAGTTCAATTTCGGACATTAACGGCTGTACGCGCAAGATATCGGCCGTATCATGGATTAGCTCATGGACGGAAACAGCCCTGCGGCCTTCATTCGAAGGGCGTGATACCTCCAGAAGCTGCCGGATAATGGTATTGATACGATCGATTTCCTCTTCAGTGCGCTGAATGTATTCTTTTCTTTCATCGGGGGTAATATCGGCCTGTTTGAGCAATTCCAGATAACCGATGACGATTCCAATGGGGTTTCCGATTTCATGGGCAATTCCGGATGAAAGCCGGCCCACGGATGCCAGCTTTTCGGCCCGGACAATTTTCCTCTGGGCTTTTTTCAATTTTTGGTTGGCCTTCTCCAGGGACTGGACCGTAGATCGCAGGGTTTCCTTGTCGGCGGAAATGCGTTTAAGCATGCTGTTCAGCGCCTTGGACAAACGGCTTAACTCATTGTCCTCTTTACGAACAGCAAAAATCATGTCGTCGTCTTCCTTATAATCATCCGCGCGTTTGGCCAGTCTGGATAGCGGTAGGAGGTACAATTTGGAAATTCGATAAATTCCAACAAAAACGAGAATAACGACATTGATAAAAATATAGATGAATAAAATTTTCTGGGAGCTTCGAAGCGTTTGATACACATGTTCAAGGGGCAAAACAATGCTGAGACCGCCCACCGTTATTCCGTTGATCTGCAATGGAGTGGAAAGAACCACCTGCGATTTCTGACGCCAGAATACGCCCCAGGTGCTGCCGGTGAAATGAAGCGTTTTTTTGCCATCTGCCATAGTTTCCCGGGTAAACCGGAGCATATCATCCGATAAAGATTTTGTTTGCTGGCCGAACCAGACCTGTGGCCTGTTTTTTCCCAGGATCAGGGCACAGGTGATCTGAGAATCAGTGATCATCGATGTCATAATGGCTGTAGGCGCCAGGTCGATCAACCGTCTGCCGTCAGCAAGGTTTCCGGTCAGCTGGTACTGAATGTAGGCCAGCATGACTTCGCCCCTTGAAATTTCAGAACGAATAAGATCCTGTCGGGTAGTCACCATGGTAACGACATCAATCAGAAGCATCCCCAGAAACAGCAGCATCGCAATGGTAAAAGCGATTTTAGTCCGCAGACCCCGAACGAACATGGTTTTGTAAACCTCTGTGATGTGACCTGCAAAGAAAGAGATGAACGTCCAACATCGAATATCCAGCGCTCAACTCGCCATAGATGATCATGAATCAGACCCCTGCACTCCCGGTTCCATCGTTTCTGATGCGTTAATGGGCAGGCGGTGAGAAAATCCAAGGCATCCATAGGAAGACATGCAATTATAATGCCTGCAGCGGTACTGGTTTTCCATTTTCCAACTGATTTTGGCATCGAAGGGTATTCAGCGGGGGCGGGGACTTTCAAAAAATATCAACCTGTATTAACTATCTGAGTTTATGGCTTATATCATGGTAGCCAACGGTCTGTGGCAGTTTATCACCAGGAATTCTTTGAGGCTAAGGCCCGGGT
>JAOZSC010000081.1 GCA_029939875.1 Desulfobacterales bacterium | reverse complement strand
AGCTGCGAAAACGACTGTTGACCCGGGACAAAATACTGGAATTTGACCGTCAGGGAGTTTTTCCGGAAGAAACCATCCGTGAAATGCTGGGCCCTGAGATCGGACTGCAGCTTCTAATGATTCCCGAGATCTATGGCGGAATGGGAGGCGGCGCCAGGGACAGCTGTGCCGTGACCCGGGAGATGGCCAAAATATGTCTGGGGGTGACCACCGCGTTTTTTGCCATTCAGCTGGGGGCGGATCCGCTTATCGTCGGCGGCACGGAAGAACAGAAGCAAAAATGGCTCGGTGAAATCGCCGAAGGCAATGCCCTGGTGGCATACGCGGTGACCGAGCCGGATGCCGGCAGCAATGTGGCAGCCATAAAGGCCAAGGCCGATCCGGTCACTGACGAAACCGGCAAGATAACCGGCTATCGCATCATGCAACAAGCAGTTCATTTCCACCGGCGGCTACGCCGATTTTATCACCGTGCTGGCCAACACGCCTGAAGGCGCCACCTTTTTTGTCATGGAAAAAGACACCCCGGGTTTCAGTGCCGGAAAAGGAGAGGAAAAACATGGCATCCGGGCTTCCAATACCTCACCGCTGACCTTCTCTGATGCCTTTGTCCCCGTGGAAAACCTTATCGGGGATGTTCCCGGCAAGGGGCTCAAACAGGCGACTACGGTTTTTGGGTACACCCGGTTGATGGTCGCCTCCATGGCCCTGGGCGGGGGTGAGGCTGCACTGGATATTGCCATTGATTATGCCAAACAGCGGGTGCAGTTTAAAACGACCCTGTCTGAGAAGCAGGGCTACACCCACAAGCTGATCGTTCCCCATGTCGTCCGGTTCGCCGCCGCCGAGGCGTTTATCGAGGAGGTCGCTGAAAAGTTGGATGCCGGGCAGCAGGGTCTCGAAGTGGAAGGCTCGATTGCCAAGCTGTTCGCCACCGAATGTGCCAACAAGGCCGCCGAAGACGCCATGCAGGCCCTGGGCGGATATGGGTATATCACCGAGTACGAGGTGGAAAAAATTAAAAGAGACGTGCGTATTACCTCTATTTATGAGGGTACCAGTGAGATTCAGCAAAGCATCATCAGCACGTTTCGCTGGAAAAAAACCCGCAAAAGCAAGGGCCGGTATTACGAATCCATCGGTGAGGAAATGGACCGGCTCGCATCCGAGGACGACGGGTTCGGAGGGCGGGTTTTAGCTCTTGCAGCCCGGGCACTGAATCAAACCGTCCAACTGGTCAACGATCACCGCTTAACCCGGCAGCAGTATGTCATGTTCATGCTGGCCGACATAATGACTTACGTGGAGGTCGGCGCCAGCCTGGCCCGCAGGGCGTTCGGACGATATCGCAGTGGGGATGCGCAGGCCGAAGACAAATTTATCTGCCGGCTGTTTGCCGGGGAGGTGTCCCAGATGGCTTTCGGCAGCATTTTGCGGATTGTGACGGGTGGCGGTATATTTGATCAAAAGGCCGCCGCTGATTTTCTGGCGGCAATTGCCCTAAACGAGCTGACCACCGGCTGTCAGGACATGATTGCGGATATGGATCGGCTTGCTGACATCGTATTTGAGAGGTAGCCATGGCCGACACGGTCAAACGAACCATTTTAGTAACCGGCGGTTCAAGAGGCATCGGCAGGGCTGTTTGCCTGGCTTTTGCTGCTGCGGGCAACCGCATTTTTTTTAACTATTCCTCGGCGGCAGCAGCGGCGCAGGAAACCGAAAAGCTCGTGGCCGATGCCGGTGGCCGGGCCACCGGGATGCAGGTCAATGTGGCCTCGGAAAAAGAAGTTTCCGATTTTGTCGGCCGCGCCCTTGAGGAAACCGGACGCGTTGACGTGCTGGTCAACAATGCGGGTATCACAAAAGACGGCCTGATCGTGCGGATGAAGGAATCCGACTGGGACGCTGTGCTCGATGTCAATTTGAAGGGGGCCTTTCACTGCATCAAGGCGGTTTCAAAACCCATGATCCGGCAGCGCTCGGGGCGCATTATCAACATTTCCTCGGTGGTGGGGGTTACGGGAAATCCAGGCCAGGCCAACTATGTCGCTGCCAAGGCGGGCATTATCGGACTGGCCAAGGGGATTGCCCGCGAGCTTGCCTCACGGGGCATTACGGTCAACGTCGTAGCGCCGGGTTACATCGAAACGGATATGACCGCCTCTTTTCCGGAAAAAGCCCGTCAGATGATGATTGACCAGATTCCGCTGGGACATTCCGGCACCCCGCAGGACATTGCCGCAGTGGTGGCTTTTCTGGCATCCGAACAGGCCGGCTATATCACCGGTCAGGTGATTCATGTATCCGGCGGGATGTATATGTAAAATTTAGAACCACAGTTTCTTTTTTTTTAATCATCTGTGCTGAGGCCGCAGGGCTTCCAGCGATTCACACAAGGAGGTAGTTGCGATGGCTGTTGAGGATAAAGTAAAAAAAATTATTGCTGAAAAATTAAGTGTCGAGATGGATGAGGTGGTGCCGGCGGCATCTTTTGTCGATGATCTGGGAGCCGATTCTCTTGACCTGGTTGAGTTGATCATGTCCATGGAAGAAGAATTTGATGTCGACATTTCCGATGAGGATGCGGAAAAAATTGCCACCGTCAAAGACGCCATTGACTATATAAATGCCCATTAAGCCGGATGGCGGTGCGATAATTGGAGGTTAAGTGAAAAGCCGAGTTGTCATTACAGGTCTGGGCCTGGTGACTCCCTTGGGTGTCGGCGTCGAGCCCACATGGGAGGCGCTGTGTGCCGGGAAATCAGGCGTGGGCGAAATCACCCGTTTTGATACCACTGACTTTCAGACCAAGATTGCCGCCGAGGTCAAGGATTTCCGGCCCGCGGATTTTCTGCCGCGCAAAGAGGCCCGGCGCTTTGAACCTTTTATTTCCTATGCCATTGCCGCAGCGCGGATGGCCATTGAAGACTCCGGGCTGGTGATTGACGCCGCCAATGAATCCAGGGTGGGGGCGATTACCGGCTGCGGGTTGGGCGGGCTGCGGTTTATGGAAGACACGGTGCTCAAAGTATACGGGCACAAGGTCAAGCGGGTAAGTCCGTTTTTCATTCCCATGATGATCGGCAACATGGTCGCCGGGATGATATCCATCCAGTTCGGCGCCCGGGGCCCGAACTCTTCACTGGCGACAGCTTGTGCTGCCGGGGCCCACGCGGTGGGCAATTCTTTTAGACTGATTCAAAATGGCAAAGCCGATGCGATGATCACCGGCGGTACGGAGGCCGTAATCACCCCTTCCTGCATTGCCGGCTTTAATGCCATGAAAGCCCTGTCTACGCGCAACGATGAGCCGCAAAAGGCCTCCCGACCGTTTGAGCGAGATCGGGACGGTTTTGTGGTCGGGGAAGGCAGCGGTATCGTGATCCTTGAATCCCTGGAGCATGCCCGGCAGCGGGGCGCTGGGATCTATGCGGAAATTACCGGCTACGGCATGTCCGGAGACGGGTATCATATGACCTCGCCGGCGCCTGACGGTGACGGCGCTGTGCGCTGCATGCGCGCGGCGTTGAAAGATGCCGGAATCTCCGCGAGCCGGATTGATTATATCAATGCCCATGGGACCTCCACCCAGCTCAATGATTTGTATGAAACCCGGGCGATTAAAACGGTTTTTAATTCCCGGCCCCGTTCGCTGGCGGTCAGTTCCACCAAATCGATGACCGGTCATCTGCTTGGCGGTGCCGGTGGGGTGGAAACCGGGTTTACGGCGCTGACCCTGTACCATGACAGAATCCCGCCCACTGTCAATTACGACCATCCGGACCCGGAATGTAATCTGGACTACGTTCCCGAAGGTGTTCGCAAAACCAGGGTCGAACATGCCATGACCAACTCCTTTGGTTTCGGCGGGACCAACGCCTCGTTGATTTTAAAAAAGTATCAGTCCTAACCTCCGACGGAACCTGTCGCAAGCTTTTATTCCCGCCCCGAAAACGTCCGGATTCAGCCGGCTTTCGGCTTGAATTCGATCCTGTTTGTCTCCCCGATTCGTTGGGCCTGTTTTTTTTCTTGCGGTAATTTAAATTGGCATATAGTATTCGCTGGCACCCGCTGAACCGGGCCGGACAGATGATTGCCGGCCGTATAAAAGAAAGGAAAAAAGCAATGTCTGCTATTTCCCATCAGTCGCCTGTTATCCTGGGTTGTGACCATGCTGCATTTGCTTTAAAGCAAAAGGTCAAGGCCTATCTGACCGACCGGGGCGTTGAGGTCCTGGACGTGGGAACCGCCGGTGAAACTTCGGTTGATTATCCCGACTTTGGCGTCGAGGTCGCCGCCCGGGTTTCGTCCGCGGAGTTTGAGCGCGGCATTTTGCTTTGCGGCACCGGCCTGGGGATGTCCATGGTGGCCAACAAGTTTCCCCATGTCCGTGCGGCCCTGTGCAATGACCTGTTTTCCGCCATTATGAGCCGGCGGCACAACAATGCCAATATCCTGGTCATGGGCGGACGGGTTATCGGAGAAGCGCTGGCCGCAGAGATTGTCGATGCCTGGCTTGAAACTCCGTTTGAAGGAGGGCGCCATCAATCCCGTCTTGAAAAATTCGACAGCTACGAGGCAATCAAAAAGCGTTATGATAAAAACAGATGATCGTCCCTCATGGGAGACATATTTTATGAACATTACCAACCTGGTGGCCGAGCGTTCGACCTGCCTGCGAAGGGCCGTCGGGGCTATTATTATCAAGGACAAGCGCATCCTGACCACCGGCTATAACGGGGCGCCCACTGGTCTGAGGCACTGCCTGGAGGTCGGTTGCCTGCGTGAGAAACTCGGTATTGAATCCGGCAAGATGCATGAAATTTGCCGCGGGATTCATGCCGAACAAAATGCCATCATCCAGGCGGCCTACCATGGCGTGTCCATAAAGGGCGGCATCCTTTTTTGCACCAACCAGCCATGCTCCATCTGTGCCCGGATGATTATCAATGCGGGCATAAAAGAAATTTATTACCAGTCCGGTTATGCCGACTCCCTGGCCCGGGAACTGTTGCAGGAGGCTGAAATTGAATTAATACGCGTTGATTGCGAGAAACGGGGGAATTTTTCATGAAATGTCCATTTTGTGGAGAAATTGACAACAAGGTTATTGATTCCAGGTTGAGCAAGGATGCCAGTGTGATTCGCCGGCGCCGGGAATGCATTTCCTGCAGCCGGCGTTTTACCACTTACGAACACATTGAAGAAGTTCCCATCATGATTGTTAAAAAAGACGGGCGCCGGGAGGTGTTCAACCGGGAAAAGGTGCGCAGCGGTGTCAAAAAAGCCTGTGAAAAACGTAACATCAGCATGAATGTCATTGAGGAATTTATCGACGACCTGGAACGCGATCTGCGGGAGACCGGGGAAAAAGAACTGCCGGCCGCCGTCATTGGTGAAAAGATCATGTCAAAACTGCACCAGCTTGACGATGTGGCCTATGTGAGGTTTGCCTCGGTTTACCGGGAATTTAAGGATGTCAACGATTTTGTGTCGGAATTGAAAAAGCTTTTGAGTAGCCCAGATAAAGCGGAAGATGGGGGGTCCCCGGTAAATGGCGGCACGTAACGGTTTGAACCCCGCATCCGGCAGCAGTTGCTGTACACAACATCACAATTGCGATGTCTGCTGATTATTGAACAATTATGGATGACCGGCATTTCATGCAAAAGGCGCTGGACCTGGCCGTTAAAGGACAGGGTATGACGTCACCGAATCCCATGGTCGGAGCCGTGGTGGTAAAAGACGGCCGGGTGGTAGGCACCGGCTGCCACGAGGCGGTCGGCCGGGCCCACGCAGAGGTCAACGCCTTGGAAGACGCCGGTAAACTGGCCCGGGGAGCTGTTTTGTACGTCACGCTGGAACCCTGCAATCACACCGGGCGCACGCCCCCGTGTACCCGCAGGATCTTGGCAGCCGGGATCCGCCGGGTGGTGGCGGCCATGAAGGATCCAAATCCGGAAGTTGCCGGGGGGGGGCTTGAATTTTTAAAACAGCAGGGGGTTGAGGTCACCCTGGGGGTGTGTGAAGATCGGGCGCGCAAGCTGAACGAAGCTTTTGTGAAGTATGTTCGCACCGGCCGCCCGTTTGTCATTGCCAAATGTGCCGCCACCCTTGATGGGCGGATTGCTACCCGCACGGGGGATTCCCGTTGGGTGACGGGGCCGGCGGCACGACAGTTCGTTCACCGGTTGCGGCATGCCGTGGATGCCATCCTGGTCGGCATCAACACCGTTCGCACGGATGATCCGAGCCTGACGACCCGCCTGGTCGACGGCCACGGTCGGGATGCGGTCCGCATTGTTCTGGATACCCATCTGTCCATATCCGCGGAGGCCAGGATATTGCGGCAACGCTCCGGGGCGCAGACGATCGTGGTGACCGGCTCTGCACCGCCCGCAGACAAAAAGGCCGCCGTGGAAAGATCCGGCGTCCGCGTGATCCAGGCGGAACTGAAAAACGACCTGATTGACCTGCAGGCCCTGATGGAGCAGCTGGGAGACCTCGAACTGACCAGCCTTTTGATCGAAGGCGGCAGCCGGGTGCTGGCCTCGGCTTTTGCCGCCGCTGTCGTGGACAAGGTGCTCTTTTTTTATGCCCCCAAAATTCTGGGGGGCGATGACGGGGTACCGATTTGCAGCGGACCGGGTCCGGAGCAGATGAGCGCATGTGTGGCCGTCACTGATGTCAGCGTTCAGCGCTTCGATGATGACGTGCTCATCGAGGGGTATATTGAAAAAAGCTGATTCGTACTTATTTTATGTAATTGAGGATAACTTGATTTATGTTTACCGGGATTATAGAGGGGCTGGGGACCCTGACTGCCATCCGATCCACCGGCCGGGGACAACGCCTGGCGATTGAGGCGGATTTTGCGCTTGATCAGACCAAGATAGGCGACAGCATCTGTGTCAGCGGCGCCTGCCTGACGGCGGTCAGAATTGAAGGCCGACGTTTCGAGGTTGATATTTCTCCGGAAACCCTTGAAAAAACAATTTTCAGCAATGCCAAGGTGGGCCAGCGCGTAAATCTCGAGCGGGCCCTGCGGCTTTCGGATCGTATCGATGGGCACTTGGTTTCCGGTCACATTGACGGAACCGGTGTCATCCGCCAGCGGGAACCGGTTGGCAACGCCATCCTCGTGACCATAGAGGTTGCCGGATCCCTGGTGCGCTATATGATTACCAAGGGATCGGTTGCCGTGGACGGTATCAGCCTGACCATCAACACCTGTGAGGCAGACGCTTTTTCCGTCAGCATTATACCGCACACCGCCGGTCTGACGACCATTGGTTTCAAGGATCGGGGCGAAGCGGTGAACATCGAAACTGATATGATCGGCAAATATGTGCAACGCTTTGTCGGGCAACTGCAGCCTCCTGGAAAAAATCAGGCGCCGGATGCAGCCGCTGTTGACAGGGAGTTTTTGATTAAAACAGGGTTTATAGACTAGAAAAATACAATCAGAAGGAATCTAAGAAAAAATGCCACAAATCAGTATTGAAGAAGCTATTAAAGAAATCAGGGAAGGGCGCATGGTCATCCTGGTAGATGATGAAGACCGGGAAAATGAAGGGGACCTTTGCCTGGCGGCGGAGAAAGTAACTCCGGAGACCATCAATTTCATGTCCAAATACGGCCGCGGACTCATCTGTCTTTCGTTAACCGGGGACAAAGTCGATGCGCTGGATCTACCTCCAATGGTCGACCACAACACGTCGCCTTACGGCACGGGGTTTACCGTTTCCATCGAGGCCCGCTGCGGGGTGAGCACGGGTATTTCGGCAGCCGACCGGGCCACCACGATTTTGACCGCTGTGGCCGATGATGCCACCGCCCGGGATCTGGTCAGACCCGGGCATGTGTTTCCCCTGAGAGCCCGAGCCGGTGGGGTGATCGTCAGGGCTGGGCAGACGGAAGGCTCGGTGGACCTGGCGCGGCTGGCCGGGATGAAACCTGCTGGCGTCATTTGTGAAATCATGGACGAAGACGGCACCATGGCACGCATGCCGAGTCTTGAAAAATTCAGCGCCAAGCACGGCATCAACATTTGCACCATCGCGGATTTGATCGAATACCGCATGCGCACGGAATCCTTCGTCCGCCGCTCGGCGGAAACCACGATTCCGACATCGATTGCCGGGGAGTTCAAAACTGTTGTCTATGAGAATGATGTGGACGACTTGCTGCACATCGCCATGATCAAGGGTGAAATAGATGCGGACAAACCAATACTGGTGCGGGTCCATTCGGAGTGTCTGACCGGCGATATCTTCGGTTCCCTGCGTTGCGACTGCGGGCCCCAGCTGCACAAGGCCATGGCGAAAATGGAAGAGGAAGGCAACGGTGTGCTGCTGTACATCCGCCAGGAGGGCCGTGGCATCGGGCTGGTCAACAAGATTAAGGCCTATGCGTTGCAGGAACAGGGATTAGATACCGTTGAAGCCAACGAGAAGCTGGGGTTCAAGGCGGATTTGCGAAATTACGGCATCGGGGCGCAGATCCTGGTAGATCTCGGGGTGCGAAAAATGCGGCTGATGACCAACAATCCCAAGAAAATGGTGGGCCTGGAAGGATACGGCCTCAGTATTGTTGAACAGGTTCCCATTGAAATTGAGCCCAATGAACACAATCACTGCTACCTGGAGTGCAAGAAACTGAAGATGGGGCACATGCTCAATATCGATGCCAA
>JAOZSC010000080.1 GCA_029939875.1 Desulfobacterales bacterium | reverse complement strand
GGCGCCGATTCCCAGTCGGCTGGCACTGGACCGGCCCTGCTCGATGGAAGCAAAATAGACCCTGTTTTCACCGGCCAGACCGATAGCAGCCACCTGGGCCTTGGGCTCCTTCAACTCCTCTTTAATGAGCTCTGCCGTTTCAATAGCGCCTTTACCCTGCAAATGAGAGGCATCCCGTATTTCTACCTTGTCATCGTTTATCCACAAATAAACCAGATCGGAGGACTTGCCGCGAATGATCACCTTGTCATAACCGGCATACTTCAATTCCGGTGCCCAAAACCCCCCCATCATTGAAAAAGCCATTAACAAAGTCTGAGGAGAAATGGTCGAAACAATGGTACGATTACAACCAGTCGCCGGTGTGCCGCATAAAAGCCCCGTGGCAAATATAAGGAGATTATCAGGAGAAAAGGGCTCCACTTCAGGAGGGACCCTGTCCCACATTATCTTCGTGTTCGTACCGAGACCCCCCAGATAAAGCTCGGTGTCTTCCGGGTCGGTTTCCACCTTCTCAATGTTTCCTCGAGATAGATCAATTTCCAAATTAAACCCTGTCTCTGCGTACCTCATTTTTCCCCCTATAGATTACCTGAATCCGTGACCTGCTTTTTGATTAATCACCGGTGTCCCAGATTGGCACCGGTCGAATTCCCGATGATGGGAGGGTGGCTCTATTCAAGTGATCGAATTTGTTTATGATTTTTCTGGAAACTTACGCCGGACCGGCGGTTTTGGCGGTGCGTCTCCAGCTACAAAGCAACTACAATTTAGCTACAAAGTAGTTATAAAAGGTTCCGCGGAATTTGTCAAGAAAATTATTGCTATTGCCCGGGGGGCCCGGGAACATCTGGTGTTTCATCGAAAATTACATTTTCATCAGCATTGTAGACGTAGAATTTTTTGCCTTTGGCACGTGCGATTAAGGTAATACCCAGATCCTGTGAAAGTTCCAGACCCATTTTGGTAACGCCGGAGCGGGACAGAAGGGCAGAAATACCCATCAGGGCCGATTTTATCACTATTTCAGAGGTTAATCGTCCTGTGGTGTATAAAATCTTGTCCGCACCGGAAATACGATCTATCCACATCCTGCCGGCGATGGTATCAGCGGCATTGTGCCGACCGATATCCTCAATAAATATCAGTACTTTGCTGTTATTACAAAGACCGCAACCGTGAACTGAGCCGACCTGCCGATAAATTAAATTGTATTTTTTTAGTTGCTTTAAAAGCGAATATATCGCGGATTGCCGTAACTTGATCTCGGGAAGTTTCGATTCGTAGAGTTCATCCATATCGTGACCAAACAGGGTGCCCCCACCACATCCGCTGGTGACGATTCGTTTTGACAATTTCTCACTCATATCGAGCAGGTTCTTACCTGGTTTTATTCGAATATTTGCAGTCTCGGTTTCCCAATTAATTTTCACACTTTCCACATCTTCGATATTTTCAATCAACCCCTGGTTGCGCATAAATCCCAGCGCCAGTTCCCGGGGGTGAGTTCCAAGGGTCATAAGGGTTACAATTTCCTGGCCATCCACCATAATCGTCAGGGGAGATTCCCCCGGAATCGCGATTTTTCGTTCTTTTTTGTTCTGGTCTGTAACCAGCACGTTATAAGTGGGTGAACGACTGTAATTAATCATTTCGGTATGTTCTTTTATGTTCACGCGATGAATATTATACTTTTATACGGTTATACAGCAAGCCCAAGTTAAGCTGTTTGAACCACGTAAGGGCACGAAGTGGGGCCGTCAATAGATTCTATCCCTTCCTTCGTGAGCTTCATGTTCTTCGTGGTGAGATAACGATCAGACGTATTTAACTGGAGCTTTGCAGATAACCACGGTCTTTTATGATCTCACATAAACCAAAAAGGCTCAAGAATCAACGGAAAGCACGAACCGGCGCTTATGAGATGCTGGTTATCAACAATAAAACTCGCGCCATGGTTTTGATACCCCCCCCCGGCTTTTCTTGACAAAAACAACCGAATAACGGTAACTTGATCCGAAATAAAAACCTCGAATTTGACGACAATGAGGAGCTAAGCAACCGGTGGCAGCATATAAATATCAGCGAAATTCCCGTTATTTTGTCAAGATCGCTGAAGGCGTCAAAGAAGCAGGTTCACATGAGCTGGCCGAACTGGGTGCTAAAGATATTGCTCCGGAATTTCACGGAATTTTTTTCAGAGCTGATAAATCCACCCTGTATCGAATTAATTATTTAACTCGGCTGGCCTCACGATGCCTTGCGCCGTTAGTATCCTTTGATTGCCGTGATACCGATATGTTGTACAAGAAGGCCAAACAGATACAATGGGAAGATTTTTTTGCAGCCGGCCGCACATTTGCCGTGTCGGCAAATGTTTCCGACAGTGCTATTTCCCATTCAAAGTACGCTTCGCTGCGCCTCAAAGATGCTGTTGCCGATTATTTCAAGGAAAAAACCGGCAAGCGCCCTGATGTGTCGATCAGAAATCCGGATGTCCTGCTAAATCTTCATATCCGGCATGACCGGGCAGAAATAAGCTTGGATACGTCAGGAGGCGCGCTTCACCGCAGAGGCTACAGAGAAGAGACCGTATCAGCGCCCATGCAGGAAACGGTTGCGGCCGCAATTATCCGCTTTACTAAATGGAACGGGGCGGTGCCTTTATACGATCCCATGTGCGGCTCGGGAACGCTTTTGTGCGAAGCGCTCATGCGGTACTGCAACATACCTGCGGGCATTTTTAGAAATAAATTTGGTTTTGAGTCTTTGCCTGACTTTGACAGTTCGATCTGGAAGCAGATTAAGGATAAAGCCGACAAAAGCATCCGGGAGCTGCCGCCTGGGCTGATTGCCGGCAGTGATCTGTCCGCAGAAGCTGTCGATGCAGCGAAGATAAACATCATGGGGCTAAATTACGGAAAGCATGTCGGCGTTGTAAGGGCTGACTTCAGAAAGCTGTCTGCCATCGAGGGGCAGGTAATTGTCACCAACCCGCCTTATGGCATTCGAATGGGAGCAGATGAGGACCTTGAGGCGTTTTACAAAGATCTCGGTGATTTTCTTAAACAGAAATGCAAAGGTTCAACTGCTTATATTTACTTCGGAGAACGTCGGCATATAAAAAAAATCGGTCTGAAAGCATCATGGAAAAAACCCATCAAGGCCGGCGGGCTTGACGGCAGACTGGTTAAATACGAGATGTACTGAGTAAGGGCTCGCATAAAAACAACTTCGCATTTTTGAGCGACCCCCCGGGGGCCTGGAAAATGGATGAAGCCCGTAAAAGCAGAACGCAAAAAAAAAATGAGGCCAGGGCGTTGCAGAAACTCGGCGAACAGCTTGTCGCCCTGTCGTCTGAACAGCTTGAACGCTTTGACATTCCGGATGATTTGCGCCATGCCGTTATCGTTGCCGGAAAAACAAAAAGCTTCGGAGCCCGGCGCAGGCAATTGCAATACGTCGGCACACTCATGCGTGAAATCGACCCGGAACCCATACACAATGCACTGGAAAATATCCGGCTCGGTGACCATCAAAAAATTCTTGCTTTTAAAAAAATTGAAACCTGGCGGGATGAACTTAAGAAAGGTAACAACGTGCTTATTGAAGAGATTCTAAACAACTGTGCTGGTGCACAAAGACAGCGCCTGACGCAGCTTGCAAGAAACGCACGCCATGAATATGAAGCAGGAAAGGGCGTAAAATCCTCAAAGATACTTTTTCGTTACTTGAAGCAAATTGCAGATCTTTGAAAAAAAGCGATGGCGCCGGTGACCACATTGGCCTTAAGAAGGCCAGGACCGGGGCAATCGTTCATAAATACCCGACCGGGATTTTCACACCGTGTCCCTGGAGATAATTGTCCTTTTTGTAAGGGTGAAAAACCCCGGTATAAAAATTGACGCCTGCACGAACCAGGCGGTATTGATTGTGAAATTCCTGAACGTCATAACCTGTACTACAATGCTTCAGTCCTTATAGGCCGGATGGTTCTGGGGTGGATTTTTTGGATCGTTTTTATCGAACCAGTCCAGGTAGTCACGGGTGGAATCCAATCCCTCTTTGATGAGCTTTTTCTTTTTGGCATCCGACAGGTCAAAGTCCGTGGTTCCGATCCCAAGGGTGTCGATATAAATCGTTCGGCTCCAGTCGTCGCTGTGCAGATGTTGATTTTCCTGGACGTTCATTATCGCTTTAAAAAGGGCTCCGGCATAGTCAAAAAAATCATCGATTTTTTCGTGGACCGGTTCGGCACCATCACGAAAAAGGCCGATTTCCTCTCTTGAATCGAGGCGAAAACCGAGGGTTTGTTTATTGTATATGTATTTGCTGCTGGTCTGCGGTTTGGATCGGTTTTCTTCCCGGTAATATTTGGTGCTGCGGGCGAGCTTTTTTCGGTCTGCCGTCTTGACGTACTTTTCACGGTCAAACAGTTTGATCGGGTAGTTGTTGAACAAGCCTCCATCCACGTAGACATCCCGCCGCATGTTTCGAACGGCGGCAAAAAACAGCGGAATGGACATGGAAATGCGCGCGGCATCCGCGACTCTCGTGCGTGGCGTATGTTCACAGGAAAAGACCTCCGAATAGCCGGTGGACAGATTGGTACCGACCAGGTAAAGATCCAGGTAACCCTGGTTTTTTAATTCGTTGAAGGTCGCATTTTCATTGCCGGTTTTTTCCCGGATGAGATCCCCGATCCACCCTCTGAAAAAGTCGCCCTTGTACCAGCCGAACTTGGAAACCAGCCGAGTGGTATCCCGGACAACTCCCCACGAATCATCCATGAAATTGTTGAAATCAAGGGCCATCAAAATTTTCTGGGTCTCTTTGAGCGTATAACCGAGGCAAAGCAGCACCGCATTGATGGCGCCGGCAGAAGTCCCGCCCACACGTTTGATCTGTTCCATAATCTGATGGTTTTCCAACTCCTGAAGTGCGCCCACATAGGCGAGCCCTTTGACGCCCCCACCTTCAAATATCAAGTTTTTAAACGGATAAGCCATAACGTGTCCTCCCCTTGTGTTGATGGTTTCGACGACAAGTGCACAGCAGGCTTAAAACAACATAGAACAACCTGCCGAGCGTCGAATAAATCCGGAACAATCTTTCGGCTGCTGTAGCGACATGGTGCACCGGCCGATTTTACTGGATGCCCTGCGGACCGGGACCCAGGGTCGAATCTTCGTCAACCGCGACGGGTTGGCCACCGCGGGTATCTGCGGTGCCTGCGGCGGCGGCTGTTTTTGAAATAGCCGAACCCTGCCGGGTGCGTTTGCCTAAAAGATAGGTACTGTTGCTGATACCGAGCAAAATCAGAACCTCCGGTGTCAACAAACCGGCGATGGCCCTGTCAATGCCTCCGTTGCCGAGCACATACAGAAATGCAAACGCCACCACGAAATTCCAGATCAGCATCTGCAGACGCGATACGCTCGGTTTGCCGGTTCGACCGTCGGCGCTTGTTTCATACAGAAAATTAAGGACGCGGTTGTCCAGCGTTCCCCGGTACATCATCAAAATAATCACAGCCGCTATGAGGGTTAAAACAAGCGAAGCCAACCCAAGTGTGATTGCACTGATAATTTGTACGACAGACATGGTTTTTACCTCCTGTTGCGGTAATGTCCCCAATCGGGGTAAGGACCTTTTCGGCCGAATAACGTCAAAATTTGTCCTGCTGTCACCTTTGACATCAGGTAAGCAGCGCCTGATCCACCGGCAAGCGTTTCGATGTCCAACCATTGATAAACCTGCATAGCATTATTCACCCGGCTTTCAATGTCGGTTGCACCGGCACCGACAACGGCCATTAGAAATCGAACTGCCAAAAGGAGGGTGCCGAAAAATAGAATATAACGCGACAGCTGGTGGGGTCCGCTGGCGTATTCTGCGAACAGGTCTCCCCATACATCCTCAGCTTCCATAAAAGAGCGGGCCACGCTTAAAAACAGCATCCCCAGCATGAAAAAAGCGGCCCAGAGAATGGCCGTGTGACTGATTGTGTGCAATAAAGCGGTCATGGATGGCCTCCCTAAATGGCGGTGGCGGTGAGACTTTCGAACAGACGCCCCGTTTCCTGCCGGAATTCATCCAGGTCGACTTTCCAGCCGGGACACGACTTGCGATAACTTTTTTTGCCATCGGCGCCCAGATGATAACCGGTCCCCAAAAGTTCTCGATGCCCCACAATATTTGAGCGGGGATCTAACGTCAGTTGTTGGCAAATCCGGGCAAACAGTGCGCTGACGGCCTCAATCTGAGCCGGCGGTGGCGGCTGCTGGTTGCCTGTTGCCCGATAGGCCAGCACCACTGCCAGGCTGCTATAGTTCCAGTTGCCCACATGCCAGCTGACGACGGTTCGGGAAAGACACTTTTGCACCAATCCGTCGGCATTGACAAAATAGGCGTATGTGATGGTGGGACAACCCCTCTGACTGATGTGATTGGGCTTGATGTCGTATTGCGCGCATTGGAAAGCGCCCCAACCCGGTTGCGCATCGGTGCAGTGCAGCACAATGCGCTCGATGTCATTAAGAGGCCGGATTCGGGGATTGCGCTGGGAATTCACCGGTAGACGATCGCGTATATCCTCTTGCTGATACTTTATTACAGGCCGGGGTTTTTGCCAGCGATTTTGTTTCCAACGCTGCAACTCCCCGGCCGTCAGGGTATCCACCACCCCGGTTACCCCCCCAACGTAAACCGGATGTGCTTCTGCGAATCGTCGGCCGGGCCCCAACGCAGAATCCTGTTCGCACCGCAGGTTATCTCGGGCGTCCGCTTGAAAATTGCGAACGACGTTCATGGTTCGTGTGCCAAACCAACCATCCGCCTTTCCAGCGGTGTATCCAAGGGCATTGAGATCCTGTTGCAAATCGCGCACGTAATTGTCTTTTTCATTGGGCTGTGCCCTGGGCAGCACATTGCAGTCCTTGCTGCCAAATTCAAGGGCAATCTGCGGGTCTTCATAGTAATGCATGGTATCCCTCCATGACTGCATGGATCAGAATGAGTTTAGCCGCCACATTGGTAGTTCTTTCCAAGCAACCTCGCGGCAGTGGTATAATGGAATCACAGAAAAAATCAACTACTCCATCACTCTTTTTCTCCAGCTTCTATTGAAATATGTACTAGTTTTCATTCACGCAGTCAACTCAACCCCAATTCGTTTTGGGCGCCAATGAAACTATGTATTATTATAACAGGCTACTATCAACTAACGGTGGCCTCAAAGCGGCTGGAATGTATAGCGAATTCAAGTGATATAGAAATATTGACACTCATAATTGCCCTGTGTTAATGCTTTTTAGTGCGACAAATAAACGCATCATGTCAAAATTCTAAGGAGGTCAAAATTATTTAAAAATTAGCACAAGTCATAATTGCATTCTTGTTACCGTTTCCAACCGGGAAAGGAGGATATGATGATTCAATTAGTGCGTCCGAATCTTGGCAATCCCATTATCTTAAGTTCCAGAGAGCTGAAGCGGTTTGAAATTACAGTCGCGTATAAGAAGGACTGGTTTAATGATAAGGAAGAACGCGAAGAAGATGTGCCTTATATTTCTGTGGCTGAAATTAAAGAAGTTCTAAGGAAGAATCCTCCCAGATTAACACTGAACAATCTAAACATTCCCCTGAAAATAATAAAAATTAGTGGCTATTTGAGACACCCGGCCTTCAGGGGAAATTACTCCCAAGTTCGTCATCCACTCACTTCCGCGCAACAGCAATATCATATCGGTTTTCGCTGGGAAGCAAAAGCCGAGGTAGGCATCGGACAGGCTGATCTCAACAAATTGAAAAGAAATGCTGATTTGCCTAAGCTTTTTAATTTAACCTGGCAGGGCCATGGGGGGACGAACTCCCATGCTGTATATGTACATGAAACGCTGAAAAAATCATCAGACTTTACAATTCTGCATATCACCGATACCCATATTGCCAGGAGAAGCGACTTGATTCCCGAGATCCTCAGCCAGGTTCGGAACAAGGCCGAGTGCGAAAGACTTAAGGATGCCTATACCAATTTTAACGATCACCTGCGAACTTTCATCAAAAATGCTAACGCGAGGCTAAAGAAAAAAGAAGATATAATCGTCGTTTTAACCGGAGATATATTGGATTATTATTTTGATGGATATTGGAATGGAAAATTTGTCTGCAAGCACAATGGTTGGCCCGACCGGCGCAAAGAAATCGCTGGCTCATCGTGGAATTCCAACGCTCTGAAATTTCGTGAAATCATTACTGGCAGCGATGGAAAAGGCGAGGCCCTGCAATGTCCCATCTTTACGATAACAGGCAACCATGATTACTATGCCAATGAAATATTGATGAATTTTAAGTTTGGCGCCAGCGTTCCTATTCCTATCGTCTCCTGGTTCATAGATGGTATCGATAGCCGCAATGATTATAGAGCCTTCGGGATGAGTCAGTCCATGGGCAGAGAATATGATTTCTGGGCTTTTCCAAGGATCAACGGCAAAGACCACTCAATCCCACCAGGGATAAGAATTCCGGATTCTATCGGGATACGGAAAACTTTCAAAGAACAAGGCCTTAATAAATGGCAGGCGAGTCTGGTCGATAGTTGGGGGGACAAGTCCTACTGGCTTATTAAGCCGAAATCATGGATTCTTTCCGAATACCTGTGCAAAATCAGCTATGACATCGATTTTCAATTAAATATTGGTAATTGCCACATTTTGTGTCTTAACACCGGCCAT
>JAOZSC010000079.1 GCA_029939875.1 Desulfobacterales bacterium | reverse complement strand
AACTCCTGGCCGTTGAGCAGGATGCGCGCGCACGTTATTTGCGGATACCCCCAGGCCGACGGAAGTATGTCGATCGTCTCCTGCAGCACCTCCTCCAGATCCTTGTCATTTTTGTGGACTAAACGGGAAATGTTAATGAGGCAATTTAGCGCTTTGGTTTGTTTTGCAGGTTGGGCCATATCTTTTTTCCGGGTTTTTCGCACCTGGTTGATTAAAGCTACCGTTACTCGATTCCGGTGGCGTGCTTTTATTTTTATACCACCGAGCAAACAGGTTATCAAATGAATTTGTTTTCAGCATTTCTCATGTTTGCCAATAAACGCCTATGCATGCCAATTCTCGGCCCAGGGTAACCCCCACCTATACCTGCTCGGTGAAGCTTCGTTTGTAGTGGCGGGGTTTATCACCGCCTGCAAGGGGCATAACCTTCTAAGAGCGGACAAGTGTCGAAAAAACCGCTCAATTTAGGTTATCGATACTCCTTCACCCCTTTGAAGGAGCGCCGGTGGATGTGGCAGCAGCCGAATTTGCAGATGGCTTCTTTGTGCATCCTGGTAGGATAGCCCTTGTGTCGGGGAAAATCAAACTGGGGGTAGTAATGGTGGTAAATTTCCATCAAACGGTCCCGGGACACCTTGGCGACGATGGATGCCGCGGCGATGGATATGCTGCGGGCATCTCCTTTGACAATCGCTTTTTGCGGCAGGTCGTTGCGGATGCCAAAGGTGCCGTCGATCAGCAGATAGTCGGGCCGGGGGTCCAGGTTGTCCACCGCCATGGACATGGCCAGCAGGGAGGCCTGTAAAATATTGATGCGGTCGATTTCAAGGGCATCGACAATTCCAATGCCCACTGCAACCGCCTGGGCGTATATTTTTCCGTACAGCCGCAGGCGTTTTTTTGGGGATAATTTCTTGGAGTCGTTTATATCGGGGTCATGAAATGCTGCAGGCAAAATGACGGCGGCAGCGACAACCGGGCCGGCCAGGGGGCCCCGACCGGCCTCGTCAATGCCGGCGATATCCCGGCAGCCGTTGGTGATGGCCTCATTTTCAAAAATCCACAGATCCATGCCATAATTTGGAATTCGGAATGTGGAAGTCGGAAATAATCAATCCGTCTTCACATTATGCCCAGCAGTTGTAACCTTTGAACCCTGAACCTGGAACCGCGCAGATTTTAATTAAAGCGTTTTTCCTTGATGCGGGCGGCCTTGCCCCTGAGTTTTCGCAGGTAGTAAATCTTAGCACGCCGCACACGGCCTCGCGTGATGATGTCCACCCTGCTGATGCTGGGCGAATGCAGCGGGAAGATGCGTTCTACACCGATGCCGTAAGAAACCTTGCGTACGGTAAATGTCGCGTTGGTGGTGCCTTTGCGCTTGCTGATGACAACTCCCTGAAAGGCCTGGATGCGCTCTTTTTCACCCTCTTTTATTTTTACATGGACTTTGATCGTATCACCTGTGCCGAACGCGGGCAGGTCCATGCGCATTTGTTCTCTTTCCAGTTGTTTGATTTTTTGCATTTTTCCTCCAGAAGATGTTTTTGCGTTATAGGCTCGTTCACCGATGATCGTGCCATAACGGGTGGTTTATTTTATGTCCCTGCAAGCCGGTCCAGCATAATGGCTGCCGCCGAGCGTACGGACAGATGATTGTATGCCGTGGTGCCACTGATGGGCTCCAGCACGTAATCAGCCCGGTCTATAAACGATTCGGCCAGGCCCCAGGCGGTACCGAAGACCAGCAGGTACGGCATTTTCTCTTTCAGCAGGCTGCGCAATTGTGCATAGCTGATGCCCGAAGGGTGCCTCCGGGCGCCAGTGGCCACGATTTTTGGATAAGCCGCTTCCCTGCTGCTGATATCCCGGGCCGCATCTTCGATGGTATCGACGAGTCGGATCAATTCCAATGCATTGCGTCGCGCCGGATTATAGGCGGCACCGGTGCCATTTGTCCAGTGGGCGACAATTTTTTCAGCCAGAACCTTTTGGTCCGCCAGCGGGGTGACCACGTAAAAATATTTTACCCCGTATGTCCGGGCCGCCCTGGATATGTCATGTAGATCCAGGTTGGTGATGGCCGAGGCGATAACGTCGCCGTTTTTATTGGTTACCGGATAATGGGCCAGCGCCACGTAAAGATAAGGCATATCGTTTTTCCGTTTGACCCGATTGCCGGTTGCGCGTGTTAAAACCTGCAGCGGTATGTAATCCGTAATGCCGTCCTGTCGAACGGCTTCAAACCGTGTTATTCACAATCACCGCGTTTTTTGCTCCGCTGATAAGGCTCCAGGATGCGCTGGATCTCATCGCTCCATTTTTTCAGTATTTCGCGTTCCCGATTGTTTAACTCCCGGCCATGCAGCAACTCCGGCCTTTTCAGAAGCGTTCGCATCAAAGATGATTCCAGACGCCAGTTTTCAATTTTCCGGTGATGGCCGGACAGCAACACCTCCGGGACGTGCTGATCCTCAAATACAGGCGGTCGTGTATAATGAGCGTACTCCAGCAGCCCATTTGAAAAAGAGTCATTTTCCACCGCATCGTCGGCGCCCAGCGCACCGGGTATCAACCGGGTGACCGCCTCGATGATGACCATCGCTGCCAGTTCGCCGCCGGAGAGTATGTAGTCACCGATGGAGATCTCATCTTCGATCAGCCCATGGCAGATGCGTTCATCAATGCCCTCGTAGCGGCCGCAAACCAGAATCAGTCCTTCGCAGGCAGCCAGCTCCCAGGCCACGCTCTGGTTAAAGACTCGCCCCCTGGGTGTCAGTAAAATTTTTCTCGCCGCCGGCATCGTTTTTTCGGCGGCTGCAATGGCGCCGGCCAGGGGCTCGGGCTTCATAATCATGCCGCTGCCGCCCCCATAGGGCCTGTCGTCAGTTACTTGATGTCGGTCAGTGGCAAAATCCCGGATGTTCAGAGCCGATGCAAAAATTTTTTTACGCTCAATGGCCCGGCGGATAATGCCGTGTTCCCAGAAGGCCGCAACCATTTCCGGGAAGATCGTCAGCACTGTAAATTCCATCATTTTTCAGATGATTAGTTTATCAGTTGATTGGTGATTGGATAAAAATCATGTATACTTAATCAACGATTCAACTCGTCAACCAATCAACTAAATTAGTCCTTCGGGTAACTCCACCTGCATGCGGCGCTGGTCGAGATCGATATCCAGCACCACCGATTCAAGGGCCGGAACCAGCACCTCATTTTTTCCGTTTTTCACCACGTATATGTCGTTGCTGCCGGTCGGTATGACAGCGGTCAACCGGCCCAGATAATTTTCTCCGGCGGTATAGACCTCCATGCCGATTAGATCGAACCAGTAATAGGCGCCTTTTTCCGGCTCTGGGAGCCGTGCCTTTTCAATGAACACGTCTGTGCCGACAAGCGCTTCGGCCTGCCGCCGGTCCATCACGCCGTTCAAAGACAGCAACGCCGTCCGGCCATGGGGTTTGACCCACTTGATTTCATATGCGGTTTGCCGCCCGAGGCGGCTGCCGATCAGAACGGTGCCGCCAGCCTCAAACAGCGACAGCGACTGCGCATACGAATACAATTTGCTGATGCCTTTTAAGCCATGGACCCCGACGATTTTTCCAATGAGCACATGGGCCTTGTGTCTGACGGAGTTACTCAATAATCTCAAGTACCGAGCGCTTTTTTTCTTTGGCAGAAGCGGCATTGAGGATGGTTCGCATGGCCATGGCCGTCCTGCCCTGTTTGCCGATGATTTTGCCGATATCGTCTTTGGCCACTTTCAGTTCCACAACGCAGATCTGGCTGCCCACCACTTCGGTTACCTCGACTTGCTCAGGATGGTCCACCAGCGCTTGAGCAATATAGTTGATCAGCTCTTTCATGGGGCCATCTCCTTTATTGGAGGTTGGAAAGCAGGGGCCGGGAATTTAAGCAGCTGGCGAGGCGTTGCCGGTAAAAAAACCTTCTTTTTTCAAAATGCTGCGAACGGTGTCGCTCGGCCGGGCCCCCTGATCCATCCAATATCGTATCCGGTCGGATTTAATGAATACCCGGGCCGGGTCATACAACGGATCATAGGTGCCGACATTTTCCAGGTACCTGCCGTCCCGCGGGCTTTCGCCGTCAGCAACCACAATGCGGTAAAATGGTTTTTTCTTGGCGCCATGTCTGGCCAATCTGATTCTAACTGCCATGATGGTTTTTCTCCTTCAAAACGGAAGCATGCCGCGCTGCAATCCGCGCATGCCGCCTTTGTTGAGCTTTTTGAGCATTTTCAGCAATTGGCTGTAATTTTTTAAAAGCCGGTTGACATCCTGCACCCGGGTGCCACTGCCCCGGGCAATGCGTTTGCGGCGGCTTCCGTTGATGATTGTATGCTGCCGCCGTTCCCGGGGGGTCATCGAATTGATGATGGCTTCAATCCGAACAAGTTCGCCATCGTCCATCTCCAGGTTTTTCATCTGTTTAACTGTACCCATTCCGGGGATCATTTTCATGATATCCCCCAACGAACCCATCTTGCGGATCTGAACCATCTGATCGCGGAAGTCTTCAAGGGTAAACTGGTTCTTTCTCAGCTTTTTTTCAAGTTCTGCAGCTTTTTCCTGATCAACCGTTTCCTGGGCTTTCTCGATCAGGGTGAGGACGTCCCCCATGCCCAGGATACTCGAGGCCAGCCGGTCCGGATGAAACGGTTCCAGCTGGCTTAATTTTTCCCCCACTCCGATGAACTTGATCGGTTTGCCGGTGATGGCCTTGATGGAAAGTGCGGCGCCGCCACGGGCATCTCCATCCATTTTGGTCAGGACCACACCGCCGATGTCCAGGATCTCATCGAATGTTTTGGCAATGTTGACCGCATCCTGGCCGGTCATGGCATCAGCCACCAGCAGGATGTCCGTAGGCTTGACAGCATCTTTGATGCGCCGAAGCTCATCCATCAGCTCGTCGTCAACATGAAGACGCCCGGCGGTGTCCAGCAGCAAGGTGTCACATCCCTGCCGGTGTGCCAGCGCGGTTGCTTCCCGGCAAATTTGAACCGGATCCATATCCACGTTGGAGGAAAATACCGGGACATCGAGCTGTTCGCCGAGTTTTTTCAGTTGATCGATGGCGGCCGGCCGGTACACGTCCGCGGGCACCAGGTAGGGTTTTTTGCCTTTTTTGCGCAAAAAAACCGACAGTTTCCCGGCCGTGGTGGTTTTGCCGGAGCCCTGCAACCCCACGAGCATGATGGAAACCGGTTGCGGACCGGACAGGTTCAAGTCCTCGTGCCGGGCACCCATCAAGGCGGTCAACTCTTCGTTGACAATTTTGATCACCTGCTGGGCGGGGGTTAAACTCGCCAGAACATCCTGGCCCAGGGCCCGCTGCCGAACATCCGCGATAAAGCTTTTGGCGACACGAAAATGGACATCGGCTTCCAGCAGGGCCATGCGAACCTCTTTCAGTCCCTGCTCGATGTTTTTTTCCGTCAGCTTGCCATGGCCCTTGAGCTTTTTAAAAACGGCGTCCAGTTTGTCGCTTAAACTTTCAAACATTCTTTTTGAAACCCGATCTCATAAATTCTTGAAAATATAATCTCAATGATGGTATGTCAAGTAAATTATAAAACAAATGCAGGGATTGGAACCGCGCGAAGCAACAGGACCTTAAAAACGGGCCAGTCACACCTTCGAATATATATTTTATGGAAAAGCAAGGAAAAACAGATCTGCTGGAGATGACCCATGAGCAGCTGGTTTGCTGGCTGGCGGACAGGGATATTGCCGCATACCGAGCCGACCAGATACTAAAATGGATTTATCTGCGCCAGGCTGACGACTTTGACACGATGAGCGACCTGGCCAGAGAGATCCGGGCATTGCTGGCACAGCATTTTGTGATCGGCCGTCTGGTGACCGAACAGGTTGAAATTTCCCGGGACGGATCCCGCAAGTACCTTTTCAAGCTCCGTGACGGCCGGACCATTGAAAGTGTCCTGATCCCTGAAAGGGATCACGACACCCTGTGCGTGTCGAGCCAGGCGGGCTGTGCCCAGGGTTGCAGTTTCTGCTTGACGGCCGCCGGTGGTTTTGAGCGCAACCTGACCCGCGCAGAGATTATCGCCCAGGTGCGTGACATTCAGCAGCAGCTCGATGATTCCGTGCGGCTGCGCAATATCGTCTTTATGGGCATGGGCGAGCCCCTGGCCAACTATCAAAATCTGAAAAGCGCTTTGAGCGTGATCATCGACAATGACCGTGGCCTTCGCTTTGCCGGCCGCCGGGTGACGGTTTCCACCGCCGGACTGGTGCCCCGGATGACTGATTTGGGTCGAGACAGTCGGGTCAACCTGGCCGTGTCCCTGAACGCCACCGACAATGAGACCCGCAGCCGGCTGATGCCCATCAACCGCAAATATCCGCTGGAAGAACTGCTGAAGGCCTGCCGGCACTATCCCCTTGCCGCCGGACGCCGAATCACTTTCGAATACATTCTAATAGACGGCGTCAATGATTCCACTGACAATGCCCGGCGCCTGGCCAAATTACTGCAGCCGATCCGATGTAAAATCAACCTCATCCCCTTTAATGCCCATGAAGGCTGTGATTTTCAGCGGCCGTCAGAGGCCGTGATACAGGCCTTTTATGGTGTTTTGTTTGATAAAAATTACACGGTCATCATTCGTCGCAGCAAGGGGCAGGATATATCTGCGGCCTGCGGACAGCTGAGGGCGCGAAGCAAAGCGCATAGCGGCTAGGGCGCGGCTATGATTGGAAGGTCCTTGGCCGCAAGGAGTCTCGAATCGGCGGTAACCAGGGTCAGGTCATACACCACGGCAGTGGCAGCCAGGAATCGGTCGGCCGGATCCTGGTGCGGAAGCTGCACTAACCGGCTTTGGATGGCTACTTGCTGATTTAAAACGGCCTCTTTAAGAGGAATCCGGCGAAATATCTCTCGCACCGATTTTACTATATCCGGGCCGAGGGAAAGTCGGTCCTTTTCGGCCAATAAAAGGATTTCCCACACACTAATGGGAGAAAACCAGAGTTCGTTGGAATCGCTTTCCAGTTCGTTTGTGATATTTTGAGAGAGTTTCTCCGGTTCAGCAGCACTCCAAAGAATAATGTGGGTATCAAGCAGCAGCCTCAATCTTGCAACACCTCCCATTGTTTTTCATCCAACACAGGCGATATGATATCACCCGTAATTTTGATGTGATCCCTCATGCAGCCCAGCCATTGATCACGTTGAGGCGGTGGGGGTGGCGGCGTGACTAGCGCGATCGGCTCCCCTTTGCGGGTTACAATGATGGATTGGCCGGTTTTGTTAACATTGTCCAACAAGCGCAAACAGGTGGCCTTGAATTTTGAGATCGGTATTGTTTCCTGCATGTCTTACTCTCAATTCAGTGAGTTGTTTTATTATTTATACCATGGTCAATGACCATGGTCAAGCAAAATTCGCCTTCTGCTCTTACGTTATCATCAGCTTGCGTACATCGTCGGGCTGGATGGCGATGACCTGGATCACATTTTTCTTATTGGCGCCCGTGATTTCCACCTCCACCAGAGACAATTTTGGGGCTTTGCTGTACCCGGTGCAAATCGAGGCGGCCAGCAGAATGGAATTTTTCGGGGCACCCCGGGGAATCAGGGCCGTGGGTCCGGGATAGTCCTTGACATTGATAACTGTATCGACCACCGGGTTGTGGTACTTGAGAATCTGTTCATTATCCTTGTGGGTACGGCCGACGATCAGTTTGGCCTTCGGGTTCAGGCGGAAATGCCGGCCGTATTTGAGAAGATGCAGCTCTTCTTCGGTGCAGTCGTCCTGGTGGGCGAACAGATCCTGCAGGCGGGTGGAAAACCCTTTGTCGGTGAGCAGGCAGCCGCCGGCCGGAGAAGGATAGTCGCTGATGCCGAATTTTTGTGCCAGTTGCATCTGGCGCTTGCGGGAACGGCCTTCGATGTCCAGCAGAAGTTCGCGCTCAACCCAGCCTTTTTCTTCCGGGAGGGTCGCCTGCAGGATTTTAGCGCTCAGCGGACGCAGAATGTAGCCGTCAAGGCCGGAGCGCTTTTCCACGTAGCGCAGGGCCCCCTTGTTTTGGGACAGTGGCCGCTGGCCAAGCACCTCGCCGCTGAAAAGAAAATCAAATTTTTGTTGGTGCATGATTTCGCCGGCCAGTTTGAACATCAACGCGTGGCAGTCCCGGCACGGGTTCATGTACTTGCCGTACCCGGCGGGAGGATTGCGCAGCATTTTCAGGTAAACGTCGAATATGGGCCTGACAATCAGGGGGATGCCAGTCGTTTTCGACGCCTTGCGGGCTTTGGCGGCGGTAAAAAACGGAGTTTCAAAGGCAATCCAGTGCACCTCGATGCCCTGCTCGCGCAATACCAGACCCGCGAGCATACTGTCGAGCCCGCCGGAACACAATCCCAGGGCTCTTACCTTTTGTTTTTTACTATCCATAAACTATTCTACTTTTGAGATATTAATATTATTCAAACGTCTCATTAATTTTCATGCAAGATTCAGGTATTAAGTCGCTGTCCGAGGTTGATTGACTGTTGGCCATTGTATTATAGATCTTGACTATTTATGTCAATGCAACCTATATTTCGCGTTTATATCAAAGAACCGGCTATCCCGGAGTCTCTATTGTACGGATGTCACTTTAATTGAACAACCAGCTTCAACTTCACTAAAATAGATCAGTTACTTTTTTTTTGCAACTGACGACGGACAACACACAACGCA